>JANNRW010000134.1:0-14166 GCA_031401815.1 Geobacteraceae bacterium
ATTGAAGTCGGCCACTGATTCCGATTGAAGTCGGCCACTGATTCCGATTGAAGTCGGCCACCTATTCCGATTGATCTCGGCCACCCCCTGAGTAGTTCGCACCATCCTCTTTTTTAGTCGTCGCTGGGTAATTTCATCAGGTGTATGTTCTCCCCTCATTAATCATATTTTGAGGAGGAACATGTGCCCGCGGAGAGAACCCCTATGCGTAAAATCAGAGACATTTTAAGATTGAAGTGGATGTCGCAGCTCAGTAACCGCGACATCGCAAAAAGCTGCTCTACTTCCAGAAGCACTGTCGCCGGGTGCCTGGAACGTGCATCATCTGCCGGCCTATCCTGGCCTTTGCCTGAAAGCCTTGACGATACTGTCTTGGAGCGGTTGCTCTATCCACCTGTTCTCGTTTCTGAGGCTGTAAGTCGTGTCCCGGACTGGCCACTGCTACAAAAAGAGCTGAAACGAAAAGGGGTCACCCTGGCTCTTTTGTGGGACGAATACAAGGCTGGTCAGCCTGATGGCTACCAGTACAGCCAGTTTTGTAAACGTTTCCGGGAGTTCACTGACCGTGTTGACTGCTGCATGCGTCAGTGCCATCTTGCCGGAGAAAAACTGTTCGTTGATTACAGCGGCCAGACAGTGCCGCTTACCGACGCTGCAACCGGAATAGTGACGCCGGCTCAAGTGTTTGTCGCGGTCATGGGGGCGAGTTCCTACACCTTCGCCGAGGCAACGATGAGCCAAGCGCTTCCGGACTGGCTCGGCTCCCATGTAAGGGCATTCAAGTTCTTTGGCGGTGTGCCCGCCATCGTTGTGCCGGACAATTTGCGGTCTGCGGTGTCAAAGCCCTGCCGCTATGAGCCCAAGTTGAACCCGTCGTATGCAGAACTTGCGGATCACTATACTGTGGCCGTCATTCCCGCCCGCGTCAGAAAACCCCGCGACAAGGCGAAAGTGGAAGCAGGCGTCCAGTTAGTTCAGCGCTGGATATTGGCAGTGTTAAGAAATCGGACGTTCTTCTCGCTGGATGAGCTGAATCAGGCCATAGCCGGGCTTTTAACCAGACTCAACGCAAAACCGTTCCGCAAGATCTCCGGTTCAAGAGAGAGCCTGTTTGTCGAACTGGACAAACCAGCACTTGCACCCCTGCCAGCAACCCACTACCAGTATGCCGACTGGATACCGGTTCGCTTGGGCTTCAATTACCATGTGCAGATCGAAGATCATTTTTATAGCGCCCCTTATCAACTCAAAAACGAAAAGCTGAGCGCACGGCTCAGTGGGCTCACTGTCGAGCTTTTCCATAAAGGTAAAAGGGTCGCCAGCCATATGCGCGGCTTTAAGCGAGGTTATACAACTGTTGCCGAGCATATGCCGAAGTCTCACAGGGAGTATGCTGAATGGACTCCCGAGCGCCTCATCAATTGGGCAGCAAAAACCGGGGAATCAACGGCAAAGCTTGTTGATGCCATCCTTGTCGGCAAGGTTCATCCACAGCAGGGCTTCATCTCGTGCATGGGGGTTATCACTCTTTTCAAGAAGTACGGGAAAGAGCGGGTAGAGGCTGCTTCCCAAAGGGCGCTTGCCATTGGCGGCACGAGTTACACAAGCCTGAAATCGATACTGGTCAACGGACTTGATCAAAAGCCGCTCCCCGTCGAAACCTGCCATATAAAGCCATCCGTCATTCACCCCAACATTCGCGGCAATGAGTACTATCACTGAAACCAAAGGAGAAAACAAACATGCTTATCCACCCGACTATCGACAAACTAAGCAGCATGCGGCTCACCGGCATGGCCAAAGGGCTAAGAGCACAAATGGAAAGTCCCGAGATCCACAACCTGGCATTCGAGGACCGGTTGGCTCTTATCGTAGACATGGAGTTCATGGAGCGAGAAAAACGACAGCTGGCCAGGCGACTTAAAAGTGCGAAAATGCGCCAGGATGCCGTCCTTGAAGACCTGGACACAAAAGCCAGCAGGGGAATAGATCGCTCTCTCTTGGCCAGTCTTTCCACCTGTCAGTGGATCAAGAAAAACCATAACCTCTTAATAACCGGTGCAACCGGTGCAGGTAAAACCTGGCTGTCATGCGCCTTATCCCACACCGCCTGCCGTTTGGGGATAACGACCCTTTATCACAGGCTCCCGACTCTCATGCAGGAACTGGATCTTGCCCGCCATGATGGACGCTACAAAAAAGTCATGAAAACGATCGCCAATGCAGACCTTCTTGTTCTGGACGACTTGGGTATCGCGCCCATGTCAGCTGAACAGTTGCGAGATTTGCTGGAGATCATCGACGAGCGTTACCATAAATCTTCAACGCTGATAACCAGTCAACTGCCAGTAGCAAATTGGCACGAGGCACTCAATGACCCGACAATGGCAGATGCCATTCTCGACCGGGTGTTGCACAACGCATACAAAATTGAACTGAAAGGAGAAGAGTCGATGCGTAAAATAAGATCAATGATTGACGCTAACGAAACCATGTGAGAATCTAATTTTTAACCCAGCGGCGCACCCCTCAAGGGTGGCCGACTTCGATCAGAATGCCCGGTCGAGATCAATCGGAATAGGTGGCCGACTTCATCGGAATACGCAGTAGTTATAGAAATACCAAACGTTGTAGTAGATCATGGGGTTTACGGCATTATTAGTGGATATCCCGGCCCCGTTACTTTCAAAAATATTACAATAAATATAGCAAATGGAAATGGAGGCGCTGGAATTTCGGGGGGAGTCTTTACTCTTAGAAATTCTGAAATATACATCCAAGGTGAAGCAAAAGCTATCGTCGCATATGACAATAATAATGTTCTCGTAAACAACACGTTGCGTGGGCTCGTTGCAGGGGATGGACTAAATCTCGTAAATAACATGATACTTGGCCCAATTACAGGGACAGGATTAAAATGTATCGGCAATTATGACGATAGCTATAATCCCAAGACATGTCCTTAACTGATAAACCTCCTCTTGAGGAAGCACCATGGTTGTGTCTACACTTTAATTTCAAATAATGTGTAGACACAACTACCATTTTGGCGTTGATAACTTTAAAGAGGTTTTTAAGGATAGCAATCCGATAAACAGTAATAGTCAACAATATAGATCATTTAACCGATATATTGGCCTATAGCTAGACGATCGAAGCTTTTCAGGAGAGTTAGCAACAATGTCAGATAAGTTCAAGGAGGTTGCTCTAAAGTATTTCATTGCATTAGTAGTTATAACCTTGAACATAGTTCGCAAACCTGAATTATTATATCAACCCCGTTTTTTTGCAGAGGAAGGGGCTAATTTCTTTCAGCAGGCTTACAATACTTCCTTTGTTTATAATCTGTTAAATCCGCAGTTCGGGTATTACACACTATATAATGTACTTGCTACATCTCTTGCTACTGTTGTAAATCTTGAATATGCTCCGCTAATCACTACCTATGCAGCCCTTATCATTCAAGTTATCATATCAATATATGTCATTTGGTCTGACATCCCGGCATTAAATTCACAAATAAAACGCTATATAGTTGCCATGTCATTTCCATTGCTTTGTCCTGGCCAGATTTGGCTTACTACGATTGGAGTACAATATTGGCTGACAGTATTATCATTTTTGATTTTACTCGAAGGTTCTGCTTTTAAACTTGTTACAGTGCACTATCTCAAAGCAATGGTTCTGACATTTAATGGAATGACCGGTGTTTTGACATGTTTTATGCTGCCGATTTTTTTATATAAATATATTAAAACCAAGTCCAAGCAATTCATCCTGTATTCTGCTGTGTTGTGCGGATGCTCAATATTACAGTTTGCCATATATATGCATGCTTATTTACGACAAGACCCTGGATTAATAAACCGGTTTGTAACAAGGAAAGCATATCTTACTATATATGATTCATTGGCAACGTTATTGTGTACATTTACGCTAACGCCGTCGATATCTTCAGCTCTTATTCATACAGATACAAGAGTATATCTAGATAACGTGCTGACCAGATTAGCTTATCCAATTGAGCTTCGAGACGGTGAGTCAATTATAGTTATAACCAGCATATTCACTTTGGCATTTATAGTACCTTTGATAATAAAGCTGATAAAAGATACTGATATGACATGTATGACACTATCAGTGACTATTGTTTACTCGTTGTCAGTACTGTTTTCAGTCAATAGCATAGGTGGCGACAGATATGTTTATGCTCCGAGCATAATGTTGTTTATATTTATAATTGCATCATCGGGCAAAAAAGCTGTTAATGGAGTGTATAAATATCTGATCACGTCATTTGCGGTAATAGTTATTGTTACCCACGGCTTCGATTTTCGCAAATTGTCAATGAGCAAGTCCTATAATGATTCATGGCCTAAATGGGAACAGGAACTTAGAGTCTGGAAAATGAATGAATATTATCCACTTAGAATATGGCCACCACCATGGGTGATGAATCTCAAGAAAAAAGAGGAACGCCCAGAGGGGTCAGCCCTTGGTGCGCCGGTTAAAACCGGCGAGAGATAGTGGGTGAAAGTCCCATACGATGAAGGAGTAGCGAACCGCATCGGCCCCGAGTCATGCGCAGACGTCCGTAAGGGCGGCTGCGAAGCGTTGACAGGGGGCGTGTGGGCCAGGTATTGGGGTGGTAGTGCACTGGGGGGACGTTGCTAACTAATCAGTGCACTGGGGGGACGTTGCTCAGTGCACTGGGGGGACGTTGCTAACTAATCAACTAACCATCCGTTTTCACCAATGCCTGGCGCATTTCCTGATCACCTTTCAGCACTTCTCCTCCCCGTCTGACCGCGATTGATGCGCCTGCCGAGCCTATCCTTACGACCCTTCCGGCCTCTGTTGCTGGAAAGACTGAAAGGGTCAGGAAAGACTGAAAGGGTCACAATTTACTTTGTTTCAATTCCTCCTACTCTTCCGACCCGGCACCCATCTTGAGTTGCTTGCGTTTCTCCGCTTCCGGGATCTCCTTGAAATTCTCCTTCGTGGAGACCCGCCGTCCTGACTTCTTCTCCAGATCGCGCCGGGCATTACCAGCAACAGTTCCCCCCTCTACGGCTGACTCCAGGTTCTCGTCATACCCCATGGCATCCTTGTTACGAGCGATTTCGGTAGTGGATGCCTCACCCAGCATGGTGAAGATCAACTCAAGGTCGGTCATGTGGTCCCGCAGATTGTCGCTTTTCTTGTCCAACGCTTTGAATTCCCGGTATTCCGACGGTGTCATGCCGAAGGTTGCCCTGCTGATTTCAGCGGTAAGGATCGCGTATTCAAGCTGCTCCTTCACGCCGCGCTTCTGCCATTCATTGGTTAACTCATCACGAATGGCAATGCCGCGCACCCGCTTTTCAATCCACTCATCGCTGTACCCTTTGGCCTTGTACAGCTCCCGCATCCGCATTGCGGCCAGTTCGGGGTTTTCGATCTCCTCCAGCCGCTCATATCCGACCCGAGCGAGCCAGAGCTTAAACGGCTCGGACTTGGGAGATGGGATGGACTGGATCAGGCGCAGGAGCTGTTCCGTATCGGCAACGTCGGTGAGCCGCATCTTGCCGTCAGGGGCGGTCATTTTCAAAGCGTTACAATTTGTAACGGTTTCATTCCCTTCAGCAAGCAGCCGTTTTTTCAGCACACGCCAGTACACTTGCGGATTTTGACTGTCGGACAAGGCGCCAACGACATCAACAACCGAGAACAGCCATTTTTGCTCTTTCTCACTCCATACCGAACGGATCTGCTTTGACTCAAACAGTTTAATGTTGCTCATGCAACTTTCTCCTTAAAAAAGAAACCCCTCCGGGGACATCCATTTGTTGACTAACTCATTTTATCCTGCGACTTTCCTCACCGCCAAAACGCAAAAAACCGCTTCAACAGTATCGAAACTGAAAGCGGCTTCCCCTTACACCCATATGACCCGACCAGCGGCAGCATCCAACCCTCCTCAAAAAGAGACGCGCGGTGCGCCTCGCTGGCATAACATCCAATTATTAGAGTGTGGTTTTAACCGGCAATTAATGAACTTTTATTACACTCTTGAACTTTCTTGTCAACAACTTTTGAGTCGTTGAGTTGATGAGTCGTTGAGTGGTTGAACTGTTGAGTTGTTGAGTGGGGCTTTGTGAATGGAAGAGTAGAATTTCTAAAAGTTTTTTTCACGCGACGGCGCAACGACGTGACGTAAGGCATCAGGCTTTAACCGCGAATGGGATGAACAGGAATAAAGGCAGATCCAGGGCGTTTTCTCACGGAGGCACGGAGACACGGGGAAACGACGCAAAAGACGGATATCAAAATCATGAAAAACATGAAACATTTTACATGGATGAACAGGATGGACAGGATGAAACCTTAAAGAACATGGAAGACTTTTATTGTTTAAATCCAAAGAGCTATTGACCTTATCCGCCTTGATCCTTTTTATCCCTGTAAAAATGATTTCCGGGTTTGACAGTTTCAGGTTTTAATCGTCGCGTCGTTGCGTTCGTTGGGTGAGGCAGGTTCTGAAGGGTGAAAAATCGTTTAGTTGTTGAATTGTTGAGTTTGAGTGGTCATCTGCCACCCCTGAAGATGAATATCTCGATGACGGTAGCGATTAAAATGATAATGCTGACATAGCCGTTCATGGTGAAAAAGGCGAGATCGAGCCTTGCAAGATCGCCGTTTCTTAAGAGCCAGTGCTCGTAGAAAAGGAGCCCGGTTACTGCGGCTATCCCCAGGATGAAAGCGGCTCCCAGGCCAAGCAGCACGGCCAGCCATAGCAAAAAGAGGATCATGAGAAGTGAAAAGAGCCGGGAAAGCCATAATGAACGATTGATCCCGAGTTTTACCGGGATGGAGTGAAGCCCTGCCTGGCGGTCGAATTCAAGATCCTGGAGCGCGTAAAGTATGTCAAACCCGGCGACCCAGAAGAGCACCGCTGCTCCGAGCAGTATCGGTGCCAGGCTGACCTCACCCCGAATCGCTATCCATGCGCCTATTGGCGCGGCAGACAGACAGATGCCAAGCACGATATGGGCAAGAGCAGTGAACCTTTTGCAGTACGAGTAGAGCAGCAGAAAGAAGATGGCAACAGGCGAGAGCTTCAGACAGAGAGGATTCAGACGGTAAGCTGCATACAACAGGATGAGAATCGAGATGAAGATAAAGAGCGCTACGCTCCCTTTGCTTATGAATCCGGCAGGGATCGCCCTTGTTGCGGTGCGTGGATTTTTTCCGTCTATCTCTGCGTCAATAAGGCGGTTAAGCCCCATTGCAGCACTGCGCGCTCCAACCATTGCCATAACGATCCAGAAAAATTTCGAAGGTGACGAAATCCCCTGGCCAGCCAGGAGTGCTCCTGTCAGTGCAAATGGAAGAGCAAAAACAGTGTGGGAGAACTTGATCATCTCGAAAAAAGTTCTGCTCTTCCCGATAATTCCGGACTTTGGCTCAATCATCTAAAATCCATACTCCCTCCAGCGTTTTGCAACAAGCAGAGCTACTGTCTGATCCGGCACGACTCTTTTCCGTGCATCAACAGCCTTGTCTCTGGCATCAATCAGGAGGAGCTGACCATGGATAACAGTGTCGCGCTCCCAGTTCACAGAGTTCATGACACGCCAGTATACCCCATTGAAATCTGCCGGATCCTGCTCCTCATCAACTATGACAATGAGCCGGGAGGCACGGAAAAATGCCATGTTACGTATACGGCCAACCAGATCTTCGCTGCTCCCTCTGGTCGTACGCACTGAAATTATTGTCCCGCCATGAAAGATCCCGGCCAAAGGCTGGCACAGATCTGCCACTTCCGGAACATCAATCTTGAGAAGTGACAGAAAGAGCCGACCGGCAGCTACGGCAAGCCAGCAGTCCTCCATCGGCGGTCTGCCGACAATTGTCGCCGGACAGATCATATCCTGTTTGCAGGTTACAGCTGTCACACGCACGGCAGCAGCGGGCTCTGCAGGAGTATAGAAACCGGTATGGTTCCCGAAAGCTCCCCCACTGACTGTTTCACCCGGATGAAGATACCCTTCTATAACCAGTTCGGCGTCAACCGGCACCGGCAGACCGTTACCACAAGTCCGCAGCTTGAGAGGCTCCCTTTGCAGCAGACCGGCAAAACTGAATTCGTCCAGATATTCAGGGAGTGGCAGGGTGGCGGCAAAAGTGAGAGAAGGAGAGACTCCAAGAGCTATAACTACCGGCATCGGCTCCTGCCTGGACTCCCATGCAGCAGCATGGCGGGCTGCACCGGAGCTGCTGCTCCAGCTGATCGCCAGCGTATCAGGTGAAGCGACAGCCGCCCTGTACATGCCACAGTTCAGCTCCCCTTCCGGGCTTGCAGTTATTACGACCGGCAGGGTCATGAAAAGACCGGCATGAACCGGAGAGCCATCCCCAGGATATGATCTGAGCAGTGGCAATTGAGACAGATCCGGCTTTACGCCTGCATCTGTGAACAAGCTCTTTCCCGACTCGATAATAGGAGCAGCAGCTTTCCAGATACTGCTCCTGGCCAGTGAGGCAAGTTTTTCTGTTGATGTTCCCCCTTCAAGAGGGGTCAGTATTGAGTCAAACCAGTCAGTCAGCTCAGTCAGGCTCTCCTTGCCAAGTGACAGGGACATACGCTGTTCGGAACCAAACAGATTGGTCGCTACCCTGTACCTTGAACCTTTCACATTTTCAAACAGCAGCGCCACGTTATCATGGAGACTTTTGCAGCAGCGATCAGTAATGGCGGCTATCTCCAGCAGAGGATCGACAGTTGCCGAAACCCTGTGCAGAGCTTCTGTCTGGTCAATTTTCACAATGAACTCTCGCAAGCTTGTCGGAAGATGTTTCATCTCTGCCTTGTCACCACCTTGCCGTGAAGCGCTCAATCGCCTCCATGACACCGGAGCGCTCCTTTTCCTGCCATGCGCCTACAACAACCAGATTAAGCCCTTTCGGAGAGAAAAGCTCGCGAGCTGCCTGCTGCAGGTCTGTAGCATCAAGAAGAGAAGCCTCGACAATATCTTCCTCAATCTGCCTTACGAGCCCCATCAACTCCCCCCATCCATGTCGAACCTGCATCTCATAACTCGAATCCCTGCTGTACTCCAGCTCAAAGAAATAGCTCTGGCGGATACGTTCAAACTCTTCTGCTGGTATCGGAGCTTCAACCAGCTGCATGAGCTCGTCAAAAACCTCGGAAACAGCTCTTGGAAGGTTATCAGGGCTTGTGGAGAGTTCGATGGAAAAATAGCCGGTTTCATCATAGGCCGCAATATTGGCATCCACAGAATAAACTATGCCGAGCTGCTCGCGCAGTCTGTTATGCAGACGGGCGCTGCCACTGCCGCAGAGAATTCTCCGCAAGAGCCTTAAAGACATGATCCGTGAATCATGCCTGGGGAAGCTTCTGAAGGCAAGTTGCAGATGAGCCTGGCTGTCTGCATCAGCAACGAATACTGTCTCCGGTTTTTCCTGGCTTACCTTAGCGGGAATTGCAGTAATTACTGATCCATTTTGCCACTTTCCGAAAAAGCTGGCGGTTGCAGAAAAGAAGGTCTCCTGGTCAAAGTTCCCGGCAGCAACCAGAAGAGCATTCCCAGGCAGATAAAAGGCAGCGGCATGCTTCTGAAGATCCTCCATGGTAAAGGAGGAGATGGTTTCAAGTGTTCCGATTGTCGGCAGCCCCAGAGGATGATTCGGCCAGAGTAGCCCGCTTGCAAGATTATGGGGATTGATATCCTCCCCCTTCTCGCTCAGATCATCCAGCGCCTCTTCGATTATGATCCTTTTTTCGATTTCAAGATCAGAGAGGAGCGGACGAAGAATCATCGAAGAGAGTATCTCTATCCCTCTGGGAAGGTGGCCTGGATGAATACGGGTGAAAAAACAGGTGCACTCTTCATCCGTAGATGCATTGATGCTCCCCCCGACAGCCTCAAAAGCGGTCTCGATTTCCAGTGAAGTCGAGAAATCGGCAGTGCCGCGAAAGAGCATATGCTCAAGAAAATGCGCCAGCCCGGCCTTTCCAGGAGGGTCGTTGCGCCCCCCTACCTTCAGATAGAGAGCGAGTTCTGCGCAGTGCAGATGCGGCATCCTTACCGCAACCATGCGAAGACCATTCGGGAGAGTTTCAGTTATGTTGTCAATCATTTTATTCCTTTATTCTAGAAAAAGCATTTAACACAGAGACACCGAGGCACTGAGATAATCATTACAGAGACTTAGATAAAATATCAGATTCTTTTGTGTTCACTTTTCAGGTTGTAAGGTGATTTCAAGCAATCTCAATGATTTCCTCTGTGTCTCTGTGTTTCAACTGCCGTTTTAAGGTTTATTCAAAGTCATGCAGCAACCGCCTGCATCCCCTTCAGCGTCAACCAGGCAACAGCCGCGTATCTGGCAACCTTGCCGGCTAGAACCAGCAGGGAAAACCGGGTAAATGGTATCCTGAGCAGGCCGCCAACAAGGCATAACGGATCACCTACAACCGGCAACCACGACAGAAGCAGAGACCAGCTTCCGTAGCGCTCAAAGAAACGTTCGGCACGCTCCCTGGCCGAGGCATCAATCCGAAGAACCTTCTCTATCAGAAAATTGCCCCCGTAAATACCGACTGCATAACTTGTACAGGCACCCAGATAATTTCCTGTAGTGGCAACAAGTACTGCGACCAGCGGATCATTTCGCTGTAGCAGCAGGGCTACCAGAAGCCACTCTGAACCTAACGGCAAAAGGGTTGACGCCAGAAAGCTGACCAGAAAAAGGGCGGGATAGCCGTAAACGGCAAGGGATTCATGCATTTCGCAAGATTAGCGGAAGAACGGGAAGGTTGTCAAAGGGGAAATAAAAAGGGGGGATCTGATCCCCCCTCTGCAATGAAGAGCAAGAGATCAAGCCTTGCTCTCTTTGGGGCGCTGAGCCTTTTTAAGCAGGGCGGCAGTCAAAGGGTGGCTGTTGTTTTCAGCATACACAAGGGGGGTATTACCGGTCAGGGTCTTGGCATTCACATCGGCACCATTGGCTATCAACGCCATCACCGTATGGTTGCAGCCATAAATAGCTGCCAGCATCAGCGGCGTATGCCAGTCACGATCACGGGCATCAATCTCTGCACCTTCAGAAATGAGCTGTTTTACAACTTCAACATGTCCATATGCGGATGCATAGTGCAGCGCAGTTTTTGCCTTGTTACTCCGACCATTAACCTCGGCACCGCGACTGAGAAGATCTGAAACCCCCCCCAGATCACCCTCTTTCGCTGCATCCATCAGAGGTGTATGTCCGTTTTTCCCCAGCGTGTTGACATTCTGCATGATTAGATCCCCCTTTCTGTCCAACCTGCTTGTCTTATGATAACTAACTGTCCAGATGGCAGCATCGTACCACTGGCCGTATGATTTTCGATGAGTATATTGTCAAGAATTGAATGCGTCAATAGCTGTTATAGTCATTAAGAACAAATCAGCTCCTTTGTTGAGATTTTCTTGATTCCGGAGGTTCAATCCCTGGAGGACGGCAGATCCCGCACGGCTGGTAACCTGCCTTGCGAGCCTGGGCAGGCGAAGCAAAACTGACCCGGTACTCCTGCCTGATTTTTGCTTTGAAGCGGCAGAGTCGATTGTGATAGACCTTTGACTTGGCCGACCCCCATACTTCACCCAAAGCCATGGTCGGCAACAGCAGTGCCAGGAGAAAAACTGCCAGAAGTTTCCTCATCCGGATAGATCCCCTTTCAACGTATTTAAATATGCCTCAACCTTTATCTTACAACAGCTCCAGCGGATCTATGTCAATAGCCATCCTGACTATGGCAGCCGGTTTGTGACATAGTCTGAACTCTGCCAGAAGCCGGTGCAGACCGTTTCTCTGGACAGATTTCAGAAGCAGTTGCCAGCGGTATCTGCCGCGAATTCTGGCAAGCGGTGCCGGGGCTGGCCCCAGAATCTCTACCCGCAGACGGAGCTGCTGCTTCAGCCTCCGCAGCGCCTTTGCAGCTAACCCTGCCTCAGCCTCAACCTCCTTGGCAGATGTGCTGGAAAAATGGAGCGCAGCCAGGTAGGAGAACGGGGGGTATCCGGCATCCTCACGCTGGGCAAGCTCTTCCTTGTAGAAACCTTCGTAATCGTGAGCTGCTGCCGTCTTCAGGGCAAAATGCTCCGGATTCAGTGTCTGCACCAAAACCTTTCCGGGAAGATCGCCTCGCCCTGCCCGACCCAGCACCTGACTGACCAGCTGGAAAGCTCGCTCGCTCCCCCGGAAATCAGGAAGATTCAATGTTGTATCAGCCGAAATGACCCCGACAAGGGTTACCCCCGGAAAATCGTGCCCCTTGGCAATCATCTGTGTCCCGATAAGGATATCAAGCTCGTTCAGCTCCAGCTTCCGGAGCAGACGCTCGTGCCCCCCCCTGCCCCGTGTTGTATCCCTGTCCATCCTGGCTATCCTTGCCTCAGGAAAAAGTGCCGTCATCTCCTCTTCCAGCCTTTCAGTGCCTAAACCCAACAGACCGATCTCTCCTCCACCACACCCCGGACAGAGCGACGGCGCAGGAATCGCATAGTCGCAGTAATGACAGATATGGCTTTTTTTCTGCTGATGATAGGTCAGGGTTACACTGCAACTTGGGCAGGTGAGCGCCTTGCCGCAGTCGCGACAGACGAGCCAGGTGGCAAAACCTCGCCGGTTGAGGAAAAGGAGCGACTGGCCGCCGCTGGCAAGGTTTTCCTGTAAGGCAGTTGCCAGCTCCGGAAGGATTGTCCGGTTTTTCGTCCCGCGCTGATCAAGCAGGAGGGTAGAGGGCATCGGTCGATTATTGACCCTGCCGCTCAAGGAGAGATCGGTCAGCTTCCCCTGATGGACGGCATAAACTGAAGTAACCAGCGGAGTTGCCGAGCCGAGCACCACTACGGCTCCCCTCTGTTTTCCGAGCACAAGAGCAAGATCACGGGCATTATAGCGAAGACCGTCTGCCTGCTTGTAACTCCCCTCATGCTCTTCATCGACAACGATCATGCCGAGGCTCGCAAGCGGCGCAAAAATGGCGGAACGGGCACCGATCACCACCTGTGCCTCAGCACGTCTTATCCTGCGCCATTCATCATACCGCTCACCAACAGAGAGCCCGCTGTGCAGAACAGCAATGCCGCACTGCAAGCGTCGCCGGAAGCGCCCCACCAGCTGTGGTGTCAGAGCTATTTCCGGGACGAGCACCAGTGCACTCCTTCCAAGGTTGAGGGTCTCTACGATCGCCTGAAGATAGACCTCTGTCTTGCCACTGCCGGTTACTCCATGGAGCAGAAAAGGGGTGAACTCTTTTTTGTGAACCGAAGCGACAAGCTTTGTCAAGGCAACGGCCTGCTCCTGATTCAGTTCACAGGGGGAGTCCGGTTCGACAGCAATATTTCTGAACGGATCACGGTAGACCTCTTTATTGCAGGCTTTGACAAGACCAAGATCCAGAAGGCGGCCGAGTTGCGGCGTACAGGCGCCAAAATGGCTGCGAAGGAGTGCAGCGGGAGAGTCCGGCCTGTTTCTGATAAATTCGAGCAGCTCTACCGCTCGACCCTTGAGGGAAGAGGGTGACTCCTTGCCGGTTGTGCTGTAGTGAAACTCCTCCTTGCAGCGGGTTACTGTCGAGAGTACCTCTTCGACAACGACCGAACCGTCTGTAGCAACCATGGTTTTACTCTGTCCGGTCATGGTCAATCCGGCCGGGAGGGCTGTTCTGATAACCTCTCCCAGCGGGTGAAGATAGTAAGAGGCAACCCAGCGATAAAATTCAAGGTCTTTCCCGGTAAAGAGCGGCTCCTTCTCCAGAACTGCCCGGATCTCCTTCAACTCGCCAGCAGGTGGAGCTTGAGAAGTCCCCAGCACGTAACCGGTGACAGAACGACGACCGAACGGCACCAATACACGAAGCCCCGTAACAACTCCGTCTGGCGGCAGCTCAGGCAGAATGTAGCTGTAAACCTGTTCCATTCGCAAGGGGATGGCAACATCAATTATGGTGGGTGCAGGGCTCATATGCTCCAATAGACCAGAGGGTCGGAAGGTCGGAAGGTTGGAAGGTCAGAGGGTCAGAGGGTCAGAGGGTCGGAGGGTTTGCCAACCGTCCAGACCTCCAGCCCTCCAGTCTTCCATCCCTCCAGTCTTCCGACCTTCCGACCTTCC
>JANNRW010000135.1:0-13428 GCA_031401815.1 Geobacteraceae bacterium
CCCCCCGACCCCCACCCCCAAGGGGCGGGGGAGCAAAGAGCAAAGCAGGCACATTTATAAATTCCTACGCAAGGAGAACGCTTATGTCCGCAATACCCAAGCTGCTTGCCCGGCCAGGCAAAATAGGGACACTGGAGCTGAAGAACCGGCTGATAATGCCTGCCATGTGCACCAACTATACGGTGAACGGGCACTTTACCGACGCGGCCTGCTACTATTACGGCCTGCGTGCCCAGGGGGGTGTCGGCCTGATTATCATCGAAGCGGCTGCCATTGACTACCCCATCGGCCGCTCTGTCATAAACTGCGCCATTTCGGATGATTCCTATATCGAATCACACCGGAAACTGACCGACAGCGTCCATGCAGGGGGGGCCAAGGTCGCCCTGCAGATCATGCATTCGGGCAGACAGACCTCTATTGAAAATGCCGGTACCCAGCCCCTCTCCTGCTCTGCCATCGGCAGCGCCGAGTCGCTTGCCTATGCCACCCCAAGGGAAATGACCCTCTACGAATGCAAAAAGACCCTGCGACAGTTCGGCGAGGCTGCCCTGCGAGCCAAAAAGGCTGGCTACGACGCAGTCGAGGCGCACTTTGCCCATGGCTACATGCTAAGCTCCTTTCTCTCTTCATTCCTTAACAAGCGGAGTGACCAGTATGGCGGGATGGAAGGTGGGCTGAAATTCTGCTCCGAAGTCATAGAAGAGATCAAAAGAGTCTGCGGTGCCGATTACCCGGTAATCTGCCGCATTAACGGTGATGACTTTTATCCGTCCGGAGGTGTTACCCATATAGACTCGCGGATGATTTCCGTGGTTCTGGAGAAGGCCGGTGCGGACATGATCAATGTCTCCTCCGGGCTGCGTGAATCAAATCATAACCTCCATGACCAGACAATGGCATCGCCCCGTGGTTCCTGGATATACATGGCTGAAGGGATCAAGAAGAGTGTCAAGATTCCGGTTGCTGTTGCCAAGCGGATCTCAGAAGATATGGTTGAAGGGATTCTGGAGAAGAAACAGGCTGATTTTGTCTGTATCGGTCGGCCACATATTGCCGACCCTGATTATGCCAGGAAAATCCTGAGCGGCAAGGCCGAGGAGATCCTCCCCTGCATCTGGTGCTGCCAGGGGTGCTTTGATGTTCTCTGGATGCTCTACCCAACCACCTGCCTGAGCAATCCGGCAGCAGGTCTCCCGGATGAAAAATCGCTGGATCAGTACACACCAGCAGCGGTGAAGAAGAGAGTGATGGTGATCGGTGCTGGTCCGGCAGGGCTGGAAGCCGCTCTCATCGCCGCCCGCCGCGGTCATGAGGTGACGCTGTACGAGCGCTCCTCGACTATTGGAGGCGCGTACCGGCTCGCCGCCACTTCAGCTTCCAAGGCCGAAACCGCCCGGCTCTTTACCTTTTTCGAACATGCCCTGCCTAAGGCCGGGGTCAAGCTGCTACTGAATACCGAAGTAACCCCGGAGCTGGTTGAGCAGGTCAAACCGGATGTGGCCATTGTCGCCACCGGCTCCGAAGCAGCGCTGCCGACTAAAACTCCAGGTTTTGACAGTCCGAACATTGTCAGCGCCAGGGATATCATGAGCGGGAAGGCGACAGTCGGGAAAAAGGTCGTCATCTGGACTTGTAGTTATCACTGCAGCTTCACCTGCGGTGTCAAACTTGCTCCAATCGAAGGTGATCCCACCGGAACCCAGTCAAAGCAGAGCCATGCCTGCTCAGCCGGTTACGCAGCTGTCGATACTGCAGAATATCTGGCCTCGCAAGGGAAACTCGTCAGTATTGTTACCGAGCGGGATGCAGTTGTCCCAGGCATGGGGTATACTTCGCGCAACTACACGATCAAACGCTTCTATCCGGCCAATATCAGGGTCTGTACCAGCGCCAGAATCAAAGAGATCAATACTGATGGCGTCGTAATCGAGAAGGCAGGGGTGGAGTTTCTCCTTGATGCTGACAATGTAGTTATCAGTATAGGCGAACGTTCAGACACCACCCTTGCCAAGGCACTGGAAGGGAAAGTCAAGGAGCTTTACAGGGTTGGCGATGGTGCCAAGGTCGGCAATGCCATGAAGGCGATCGAATCGGGGTTTAATGTGGCGGTAAAAATATGAGAGAGAAACTGTTCAGCAGAGCATCATAACTCCCCCTGTCCCCCTCTTATCTTAAGAGGGGAGACGTATTCGGGACGATGAGAGGAAAATTCACCTGGATTCTCTTCGCAGCGTCCCTCCCCTTAAGCTAAGGGGAGGACAGGAGGGGTTATGAAAGAATGGTGTGGAGTCGTCACTAAAGAGAACCAATAACAATAGGAGGAGAGCGTATGAAGTATTCATCAAAAGATGAACAGCAGTTTGTCAACTGTACTCTCAGCGGCCCGGTCAGGATTTTCGTGAAACATGGCAAGGTCGTGCGGATTCTGCCTCTGGAATATACCGAGCCGGACGATGCCCCCCCCTGGAAGATCGAGGCGCGGGGCGAGACTTTTACCAGGCCGAACAAGGCCGGTATCGCCTGCTGGGTACAGGGGAGCAAGCAGCAGATTTACTCGAAAGATCGCCTCCTCTCCCCCATGAAACGGGTCGATTTTGATCCGAATGGTGAAAGAAACCCTCAGAACCGTGGTGTATCGGGCTACGAGCCGATTACCTGGGACGAGGCGCTCTCCATCGTTACGGGTGAAATCATCCGTCTAAAAGACAAGCATGGCCCCTCTTCCATCGCTGTTACCGGCTCTTCCCACGACTCCTGGGGGAACATCGGCTACCGGATGAGCGCGCTGGAGCGTTTCTGGAACCTGGTCGGCTGCACCTGGATCGATCATGATCCGGACAGCTGGCAGGGCTCCTACTGGGGCGCCATTCACTCCTGGGGCTTCCACTGGCGTCTCGGCCAGCCACCGGCCTTTGACCTGCTGCGTGATACCTTCGAATCAACGGAAATGATTGTCTTCTGGAGCTCCGACCCATCCACCACCTCGGGTGACTATGCCTGGAACGAAACCGACCAGTGGCGTTTCCATATGAAAAAGCTCGGCATCAAGTTCGTCTTCATCGACCCCCACTGCAACTACACCGCGGTTCTTGACGGTGACAAGTGGATTGCCCCCAAGGCAGGCACTGATGTGGCTCTGGCTCTGGCTATTGCCTATACCTGGATCAAGGAAGGGACCTACGACAAGGAGTACATCGGCACCCACACCATAGGCTTTGACAAGTGGGAAGCCTATGTCATGGGGGAAGAGGATGGCGTACCGAAGACTCCGGAGTGGGCTGAAGGAAAGTCCGGCGTCGAGGCAGCGGTCATTCAGGCTCTGGCAAGGGAGTGGGCCAGCAAGCGGACCACCCTGGCAGGCGGCGGCCGCTCAGGTATGGGGCATGTCATGCGCTCCTCCTATGGCCACGAATGGTCACGAGCCATGGTGCTCCTCATGGGGATGCAGGGTCTGGGCAAGCCGGGAGTCAACTACTATTCAACAACCGGCGGCGCACCGGCTGACTGGGATTTCTTCTTCCCCGGTTACGCTGACGGCGGCATTGCCGGTGGCAGCGCCGGGCCGAAAGACCTGGGGCCACGCGGCTTTCCAAAGAGGCCGACCGCCAGCCAGATCCGCCAGCGGATCAATCGTGCCTGCCTGCCGGAGTGTGTCATCAATCCGCCGGTCACCTGGCGCGGGGTCTACGGCTACTATGGCCAGAGCGCCCAGCAGCAGTTCACCGAATGTACCTTCCCGTTCCCCGGCTATTCTGAAATCAAGATGATCTTCCGCCAGGGGGCGTCGTATATCGGCACCATGATGGAGACAAATCGCTTCGCCCGGATGTACCGCGATCCAAAGCTTGAGTTTGTGGTCAACCAGACCATCTTCAACGAGCCGGAAACGAAATTTGCCGACATCATCTTCCCGGTCTGCACCAATTTTGAACGGAACGATATCGGCGAATGGGCCAAAATCTCCGGTTACTCCAACAAACTGAGCCCGACCAATGCCCGGGTCGTAGTTTTCCAGCAGAAATGCATCGAGCCACGCGGCCTGTCCAAGCCTGATTACCAGATTTTTGCGCTGCTGGCCGAGCGACTTGGGCTTAAAGAGATGTTCACCGAAGGGCATCCTGATGAAATGAGCTGGATCAAGCGGATGTACGAGGTTTCCGACCTGCCCAAGGTCATCAGCTGGGAGAAGTTCCAGTCCAAGGGGTATTACATCATCCCGCCGAAGATGGACAAGAAGCCGACACCGGCGCTGCGCTGGTTCTATGATCAGCGGGCAATCGATATCCCGGACAAGCCGATGTCTGTTGACCGGCCAACCAATGATGAACAGGGGATGTCAAGACTCTCAACCCCGTCCGGGAAGATAGAGTTTGAATCACAGACTTTGAAGATGTTTGATCCAAATGATGAAGAGCGGCCACCAGTGCCCCACTACATAGCTTCCTGGGAAGGAACCGAGAGCACGGAGATCCTGAAAAACTATCCACTTCAGCTCATTTCGCCGCATCCGCGCTTCACCTTCCACTCCCAGCACGACGGCAAAAGCCTCTGGAACGATGAGATCTGCCATCACCGTCGGCTGATCGATGGCTATCGCTACTGGGTTATCAGGCTCCACCCGGTTGATGCAGAAAAACGCGGCATCAAGGAGAATGATCTTGTCAAGGTGCGCAACGACCGGGGTGTGGTTCTCTGCGCTGCTACCATCACTGAGCGGATGTTGCCGGGTGTGGTTCACTCCTACAGCTCTGGCGGCGGCTACGATCCGCAGGGAGAGCCAGGGGTAAACACGACCATCGACAAGGGGGGGACGATCAATCAGCTGACTTCGTCGCGCTTCCTGTCGAAAAACTGCGCCGGTATGGCACCGGGTTCCTGTCTGGTAGAAGTTGAAAAATATGTAGAAGGGGGGAAATAAAATGGCAAAGTACGCTATGGCGATAGATTTGAACAGATGCATCGGTTGTTATAACTGCCAGATCGCCTGCAAGGACGAGCATGTCGGGAACGACTTCCTGCCGGTGGCAGCGGCACAGCCGACCTTCGGCCACTTCTGGCTAAGTATCGAAGAGCGGGAGCAGGTTCGTAATCCTTCGCACATCAAGGTGACCTATATCCCGAAAACCTGTCAGCACTGCGAGGACGCCCCCTGTATCAAGGCAGCCAAAAACGGCGCGATCTACAGACGGGAAGATGGCATAGTCATTATCGATCCTGAGAAAGCCGTTGGCCAGACCGGGCTGGTTGCAGCCTGCCCCTATGGTTCCATCTATCTGAATGAAGAAAAACAGCTCCCCCAGAAGTGCACCTTCTGTGCGCATCTGGTCGATGATGGCTGGAAAGAGCCGCGCTGCGCCCAGTCCTGCCCCATGAGCTGCATGCATTTCGGCGATCGGGATGATCCGCAGAGCGCTGTCTCGAAGTTCCTGGCAGCAGAGAGCACCGAGCCGCTCTACCCGGAATTAGGCACCAAACCACAGCTGCGCTACGCCGGTCTGCCAAAACCGCATCTCTCCGGCACCATCCGCCTGGCCGACAGCAAGGAGTGTGCTGCCGGAGTCAAGGTTACTCTAGCCGTGCCAAAAGGGGAAAAACGTGAGACGGTAACTGATGCCTTCGGAGATTTCCAGTTCGACAACGTTTCAAAAACCCTTTACGCAATCGAGTATTCGCTAGAGGGGTGCCAGAAACAGAGCCAGGCGTTGAAGATTGAGGAAGATATTACCTTTCTGGGTGAAATTACCTTGAAGATGGAATAAGCTCTTTCAGTTAGAGTCAAAAACTGATCAGCAATAGAACGCGGATGACGCGGATTGAGCGGATTATCGCAGATTTTGTAACTATACAAGCCATAAATCTAAATCTGAACCGGTTTCTCACGGAGGCACGGAGGCACAAAGAAAGTCAAAAAAAACATTTATGGTTAAACCCAGAGACTTCAGATAGTTATTCCTGGGTTTCTCCGTGCCTCTGTGCCTCCGTGAGAGATGCTTTTGAATCAGTTTTCTGATCTGGGCAGTTATCCCGCTTTTAATGTTTATCCGCGAAAATCCGCTAAATCAGCGTCATCCGCCTCTATTGCCTTTGATTTTTCTGGCATATAAAAAGGACTTCATTGAAAATAGACCGTAACTCCGGATTTTTCACCATACTCCTCGGAGCGATCACTGCCCTGGCAGCGCTCTCCATCGACCTCAGCCTCCCTGCCCTACCCTCAATGGCAGAGTCGCTTGCCACGAACGGTGCGGCTGCCCAGTGGACTCTGTCGCTATTCATGTTCGGGTTTGCAGGCGGGCAACTCTTTATCGGGCCGCTCTCCGACCGTTTGGGTCGCCGTCCGGTACTTCTGGGCGGCTTGTCTATTTACGTACTGACCGGCATAGCCTGCGCCCTTGCCCCTTCAATCGGAGTTCTCGTTGCCATGAGGCTCCTGCAGGGGCTCAGTGTCTGCGCTGGCGGGGTAGTTGTCCGGGCCATCATCCGGGATGTCTTTGATCGCCAGAAAGGGGCTGCCAAACAGTCGATCATGACTGTTGTCACCACCATGGCCATGCTGATCGCACCGATTGTCGGTGCCTGGGTGCTCGGTCTCTCAAGCTGGCGCTGGGTATTCGCCATCCTCCCGGTTGTCGGTGGCATCATCCTCTTGACAGCAGCAATCGTGCTGCCGGAGACACGCCCCGAAACAGTAGTCAAACGAGCCGGTACTTTCCGCTCTTATCTGCACGTCCTTAAAGAACCGACAACCATCGGCAATGCTTTTGTCGTTGCCTTCATTTTCGCAGGCCTCTTTGTCTTTATCTCAGCCTCGCCGACCGTCTTTATTCGCGGCCTCGGCATCACCCCCCAAGGTTTCAGCTGGATGTTCGCCATTGTCGCTTTCGGCCAGCTTTGCGGCTCATCCCTCAACCGGGTGCTTGCGCTGCGGGTTTCTCCTTCGAAATTGATCAGAGTGGGCGGCTCGATTTCAGTTCTCGCCACAACTATTATTGCCCTGTTCGCTTTCGTACCGGTCAATGTCTACGCCCTCTTGGTGGCGATTTCCCTATACGCTTTTGCCCTCGGCATGACCAACCCCAATGCCATTGCCGCAGCCATGGTGCCGCTGCCGGAGTATGCCGGAGCTGCTTCGGCTGTAATCGGCTGCCTCCAGTTCGTCATGAGCAGCATCGCCGCAGCAATAGCCGGGTATATCTGCCCCGGCACTGTCGGCGGCATGCTCGGAATCATGGCGCTGTTCGGCTTTACCGGAACCGGTGTGCTGCTCTGGCTGGAGCTGCGCCAGCGGCATTCTGCCTGATAATATCCCTTTTGCACCACCTGAACAGGTTGCTGACTGCAATGCAGTGTTAATCAGCCCCTAAGGAGCAACAGCATGATAAGCAACAAAAACGATATTCTCACGTTCCTGCATACACACAAGGATGAAATGGCTCAGAGTTTCGGTCTGGTGAGCGTCGGGCTCTTTGGCAGTTATGCGCGGGGAGAGGCTCGTGAAGATTCTGATATAGACATTGCCATAGAATTGAGACCTGAAAATAAATCATTGAGTAACTTCTTCGGTATCTGGCGCTATCTCGAAGAGCAGTTTGGCAAGAAGGTCGATCTGGGGATAGAGAGCACGTTAAAGCCGTTGGCGCGGGAAATTGTTGCCAAGGAAATCATCCATGTCTGAGCGTCCACAATTACTCTTTTACCAGGATATTCTTGAATCCGGCACGGCTATCCAGTCATATGTTCAGGGCATGACCTGTGATGCGTTTGTTCAGGGGAGTGCGGTGGGGGCGCTGCTTGCTATGTTGCTAATTAAGAGGGTCGCAGGGGAAGTTGTTGAGTCGATTAGCCTGATGGAGTATGACAACTTAATAGCCTCTGCGTAGCCCTGCTACGCCTGCGGTTTGCCTCAATCAGTCCGGCCAATTCTGACTAAATCAGAGCGCAATTCTGATACACTTTTTTTCTAATGCAGAGCTCTATCAAGCCATATCAATAACTGCCTTGACACACTTTTCAATCCCTTCTGCTGTTTCACCAATCCGCTTTGCCAGCATGTAGGCAGGGGTGGTTACGATCCGGTTTTTGCTGTCCACTACAAACTCTGTCACAGGGCAGTTCTGATGCCTGCTTCCGGTTGCATTTATGGCGGCAGCAGTCCCTTCATCGTTACCGATGGTCAATTCCGGAGCGTAATCTTTCCCTAGTGTTGCGGCTACAACAGCCGGAGCTATGCAGATAGCGCCGATCGGCTTCCTTGCTGCGGCCATCTCTTTGAGGAGTCTGGCAACTTCAGGCTGTATGGAGGCTCCAGCCCCTTTCATGGCGAAATCAGAGAGGTTTTTAGCAGCGCCAAAACCTCCCGGAAAGATTATCGCATCCAGTTCATCAGCCTTAACCGAGGCAATGTTTCTGATTTTGCCCCGTGCGATCCGTGCTGATTCGACCAGAACATTACGCTTTGCGCCGGTTGGCTGGCCAGCCAGATGATCAACTTCGTCAAGGTCAATATCTGGAGCCATGCATACAGCTTCAGCACCGTTTCTGTCAATTGCCAGCAGAGTAAATACGGCTTCGTGAATTTCGCTGCCGTCGTATACGCCGCAACCTGAAAGAACAACCCCTATCTTCTTGCTCATGGTAAAGACCCCCTTTTGGAATTTATCTATTTTGAGAACAGAACAGCAACAGCCTTGGCTTTCTCCTTGCCGAGAGAAACATATCCGTGGGGCTCTGAAGAGTCGTAGTAGATACTGTCTCCAGGCTCCAGAATCGCTATCTCTTCGCCATAATGAAACTCGAGTTTTCCTGAAAGCAGATAAATAAACTCTTCCCCTTCGTGGCTGTAAAAAAAACGGTCATCCCAGAGGGTGAGTTCGAACTCGACAAGAAAAGGCTCCATTGCTTTTTGTCTGAATCCGGGAGCCAGGGAGTGATAAAGATATGCTTCCGGCGAGTCGTTACCGGTTCGCCTGCGGCTCGATTTCTGCTGGCTGCTTCTTTGGAGTACAAATTTAGGTCGTTCATCATCATCTTCAAAAAAATAGTTGATGTTGACTTTAAGCCCTTTGGCAATTTTCAGGAGAGTAGCAATCGGCGGGGTAACCTGGTCATTTTCAACCTGGGAAAGGAGCGGCTTTGAAAGTCCTGAGAGGTCAGAAAGTTCCTGCAGGGTCAATCTCCGTTCCTGGCGAAGTTTCCGGATTTTTATCCCGAGGTTCAACTCTTTTACATCTGTATTTACTCCCACCATTTGCTGTTCCCCCTTTTGCAGTTTATATGATAAAGATGCTATATGGTCAAGTTTCTTGATTGTTATATGGCTTTGCATCAAAGTTAACATTGTTGTAATATCGGCATTACCGGATATCTATAAACTTTAAAGGCTGACGTGATAGTGCAGCATAAATTTCCCCTGCTCATATTTTCTGTTTTACTTCTGGTGTCATTGACCGCCTCTTCAGCGGTTTCTGCTGATCTTGTCACTTTGCGGCAGATCGCGGCAAGGCTTGAGATGAGTGGTGCAAAAGAGCGCTATCCCGCAGAGTTTGTCAGCTTCAGGGAGAGTAATGATGCCGCTGAATCATTGGCCACTGATTCAGCGCAGACCCAAGCTTCCCGGTTAATCGAGTTTGCGATCCTGAAGGGAACTCTTCTTGAAGGGAAACTGACAGAGTTTTCCAAGCAGAGTCCAGACTCCTTGCAAACAGCAGATCCCTCTTCCGGAGAGCTCAGTAAATCATCTGCAACAAAAAGTGATCCTTCAGTAGCAATATTTGCAAACCTTACTTCCCGCTTGCAGTCCACTCCTGCTTCAGAAATTTTCCTGAAAACTGCCTTGAACCAGTCATCGGCTGAGCAGCTCAGAATCAGGACGATTCTTCCATTGGCCGATGCCCTGAGAGGGGGGGAGCAGACTTATGTTGTGAAAAAAGGGGATGCAATCAGGGTGGTAGCTGCCCGACTCGGTGTAAACTGGCGAACTCTTGCAAAACAGAATGGCCTGGATGTTAAAGCCCCAATATTAAAAACAGGGATGAAACTTCAGTACAATAACCGCAAAATCGTTCCGAAAAAAATCAGTAACGGCCTGCTGGTGAATATACCTGACAGGACGCTTTACCTCTTCAAGGGGGGGAAGATCAGTCAGACCGCCTCTGTTACAGTTGGTATGCCAAAGCTGGCAATAAAACCCGAAGATGAAGATGTTTCACCTGAAGAGATGATGAAATGGCAGACCCCTACCGGAATCTTCAAGATTACCGAAAAGAGTAAAGACCCGATCTGGACTGTCCCCCCTTCGATTCAGGAAGAGATGCGCCTGCAGGGGAAGGAGGTGCTTGTAAAGGTTCCTCCCGGCAAGGATAATCCATTGGGGCGCTATGCGCTCAGAACCTCCATAGAGGGGATAATGCTGCATAGCACCAACACCCCGTCTTCTATTTACGGATTTAACAGCCACGGCTGCATAAGGGTCTTTCCTGAAGCAATGGAGGATATATTCAGGAGTGTGGATGTAAATACAAAAGGCGAGATAATCTATATGCCGGTGAAAGTTGCTGTTACTGATGATCGCCGGGTGTTCCTCGAAGTACACAGGGATGTTTATGCAAAGACAAAAAACATGCATAAAGAGGTTAAGAGGCTTGTCAGCAAATACAAGGTAGCCGATCTGGTGGACTGGATCAAGGTTGATCAGCTGCTCAGGCAACAGACCGGCATTGCAGAAGATATTACACGAAAGATGTAGGCAGACAATAGTTGAGGTGTTTATGAATATCTACCGTTTTTCAGTATTACTGCTGGCTCTCCTGCTCCCTCTGCCAGGGTGCAAGCAGAAAGAGTCAAATATATTTTATGAGTCAAGCCGTAGCGAGGCACCGATAAAGGATGTGCCTAAAGACATACTGGCTACCCAGCAGGCGTTTACCACTCTGGTAAAGGTAGTCACCCCTTCGGTGGTAAATATATCCACGGTCAGCAAGAGGAGAGTGCAACCTTTTTTTGAATTCGCCCCTTTTTTCGGGGATCTTTTCGAGGAGATGCCGTCCCGCCCCCGTTACAAAAAAGAGTCAAGCCTTGGTTCCGGTTTCATCATCAACAGGGATGGCTACATCATAACCAATGATCATGTAGTACGAGATGCCGAGAGTATTCAGGTAAAACTGTCCAATGAGAGTGTTCATGATGCAAAGATCATCGGCAGCGACCCGAAAACAGATATTGCCGTTATCAAGATAACAGTAAAGGATCCGCTCCCTGTTGCAGTTCTAGGCGATTCGGACAAGCTTCAGGTCGGCCAGTGGGCTATTGCGATCGGCAATCCGTTTGGTCTTGACAGAACCGTAACCGTGGGGGTTGTTTCTGCAACTGGTCGATCCAATATGGGGATCGAGACCTATGAAAACTTTATTCAGACAGATGCCTCGATAAATCCCGGCAACTCGGGCGGCCCTCTTCTTAATGTCCATGGAGAGGTGATCGGCATTAACACTGCGATAGTAGCTGCCGGACAGGGGATCGGTTTTGCCATTCCGGTCAATATGGCAAAGCGGATCGTTGAGCAGCTTGTTAAGAAGGGGAGTGTAACCAGAGCATGGCTGGGGGTGGCGATCCAGCCGGTTACAGACGAGATTGCAGCTTCGTTTGGAATCAGCAAGTCACGGGGTGCGCTGATAAATGATGTTATGACCGGAAGCCCGGCAGAAAAGGGGGGGCTCCGTCAGGGTGATATTCTGGTGACTTTTGACGGCAAGGAGATCAAGGATGCCCGCCAGTTGCAGCTTGCCGTCGGAGAGGCACCAGTCGGCAAGCAGGTGACTGTTGAATATTATCGAGAAGGGAAACTGCTGAAAGCGCTTGTCACTCTTGGGAACGGGGATAGTGCAGAAGCGAGAAAGCCACGTTCAGCAGCCTCAGCTGATAACTGGTTTGGAGTTACTGTTGAGGAGCTCCCCAAAGCCAGGCGCATGTCAGGGCTTTCAGGTGTAGTGGTAGCAGGTATCGAGGCTGAGAGCCCGGCAGCAGAGAGTGGACTTCAGCGAGGTGACATCATTATCTCAATAAATCAGAAGCCTGCGGGGAGCCTTAAAGAGTATTACTCAGCGATTAATGAAGCAAAGAAAAAAGGGAGTGCGACAATTCTTGCGAGACGTGGAAACACAAGTATATACTTTGCAGTAAAATTAAAGTAGTCAGGAGCGGTTTTTTCAGTATAATCATTCAAGTTGGGTCTTGAGAGTGTGGTGGGTTCAGAGATCCTTGCCAAGAGGCGCAATGTTTTCGGAGGTATTATGAACCTTATGGATAATCCGGATCAGGTAAGACGGCTGGCTCGTGCCATAATTTCAGACGTTGCCATTTACAACCGGGAAAAAGTTGAACAAGGGATAAAGAACGACAATATATTCGAACTCCTGGCAGATGAGCTTGCCGAGGGGCGGCAGCACTTCAATTCAAGGGTGACCCCTGAGCTTGCAGCTTCGAATCTGTTTAACATTGCAATTGTTGATGTGCTTATAAAAAGAGCCGGGAAAATCGAGGCAAGTATCTGGTAAACAGCTTGACTCTTAAAGACGAATATCATCTGTGAAGGGCGCGGACAAAAGTAGCCGCGCTCTTCGCATTTTGTGCCTATGAAAAAAACTGAGTCTTACATAATTGATGAAGAGGGTGCCGGTCAGAGGCTGGATTCGTTCCTTGCGAATATAGTCCCTGACTTGACCCGTTCTGCTGTGCAGCGACTGATCGAGCAGGGGAATGTTCATCTGAACAGTTCATTGACCAAGGCTTCAGTCAAGCTGAGGTTTGGGGATATGGTTCAGGTGAGTGTACCCCCTCCCGAGCCTGCTGCCGCTGCTCCAGAAAATATTCCTCTTGATATCCTGTTTGAAGATGCTGATCTTGTTGTCGTGAACAAGCCTGCAGGTATGGTTGTTCATCCTGGAGCCGGCAACAGTGCCGGAACCCTGGTTAATGCCCTTCTGGGGCACTGTAGCGACCTCTCCGGCATTGGGGGAGAGCTGCGGCCTGGCATTGTACATCGGATAGACAAGGAGACATCCGGGATACTGGTGGTCGCCAAGAGCGATGCCGCACATCAGGGGCTTGCCGCTCAGTTCAGCGCTCATACCATAAAGCGTATATATCTGGCGCTGGTCTTCGGGAGCATGAAAACAGAGACCGGCAAGACAGAAGGGGTGATTGGCCGCCATCCTGTTGACCGGAAAAAAATGTCCGGAACAGCAAGGCATGGCAAGCGGGCAGTCACGCACTGGCGGGTGGTTGCCCGATATCCGGGGGTCTCGTTTTTGCGGATACGACTTGAAACAGGACGGACTCATCAGATCAGGGTGCATCTTTCCGAGTCCGGGCACCCTTTGCTGGGGGATGCAGTCTATGGCGGAAGTGGACGACTCCCCGGCCTTAAAG
>JANNRW010000136.1:0-12705 GCA_031401815.1 Geobacteraceae bacterium
TATATTTTCCCCTCTCCAGGAGGTTTTGTCGGTGGCGACACCATAGCATTTCTCTACGGCCTCGGTTTTCCTGATACCGGATCACTGATACCTGATCCCGCACTTTTTCTCGACCTGGGGACGAACGGTGAAATTGCACTCTATTGCAAGAGGAGAATATATGCATCATCTGCTGCTGTTGGCCCGGCATTCGAAGCAGGCAACCTCTTGTGCGGAATGGCTGCCCTGCCGGGCGCCATTCACCGGGTTAAAGCAGATGCCGGAAGGCTTGAACTGCAAACGATAGACAGCGCAAGACCCCTTGGCATATGTGGCTCAGGAGTTCTGGATACAGTCGCCATGCTGGTGACAGAGGGGATAATCGACCGGACAGGGCAACTCCTAGCACCTGAAGAGGTTCGGTCACCCCTTGGGAACCGGCTGATTGAACTTGAAAACGAGCTCCATTTCCTGCTTTATCGAGATGCGTCTCACCGGATCTCATTGTCCCAGACAGATATCCGCCAGGTGCAACTGGCCAAAGGTGCGGTAAGAGCCTGTCTGGAGGTGCTGCTTGAGCGAACAGGGGTGAGTGATGCAGATATCAGGGATGTAGTAATAACCGGCTCTTTCGGCGCTTCTCTCACCCTTCAGAGTCTATTATCCATTGGAGTTCTTAGCGAAAACATGGTAAAAAATGCCCGGTTTGTCCGGGATGGCGCTCTTAGCGGTGTAATCCTTTTTCTCTGCAGGGAAAAGAGCCCTGATGTAATAGCCGAACTTGCAGCTTCTCTCGTGATTCTCCCGCTCTCCGGAACACCACTCTTTGAAAGACAGTTCATAAATAACATGGATTTTCGCAACAATGTCTGACTCAACCAGCGATAAACAACATAAAACGGATCGCCTGCTGCTTGTCGCGATTGTTCTTGCAGTTTACGGGCTCTCCCTTGGAAACAGCTTTGTCTGGGACGACCGGATATTTTTCATCGGCAACCCCGTTTATATGGATTTCAATCTGCGAGCCATCTTTTTCTCTCTGGCAAACGGCGTTGAATATCTTCCGCTGCGCGATATAACCTATGCCGTTGATTACCTTGTCTGGGGTAAGAATCCGCTCGGCTTTCACCTGTCAAACCTCATCTTTTTCAGCCTGAATATTATCGCTGTTCACAAACTTGCCGGGCTGATAACCGGCAGGCTCCCGGGCAGAAAAGGGAGAGCCCCTTCCCGCTTCCTCCCTATTGCTGTTGCAGCAGGATTTGCACTGCATCCGCTGAATACCGAAGTTGTCAACTTCATTACCTGTCGCAATGTCCTTGTCTCCGGGCTCTTTTTTTTCATCTCCTGCATCTGCATGATCCGATACCTGGAAAAGAGTACCTCTGACTCGTTCACAGATTCTCAAAAAAATGCTTTCAAATGGTATGCAGCCGCACTCCTGGCATTTATCGGCGCACTCCTCTCCAAGGCCACCTCCATCATGCTCCCTCTGCTCCTCCTTTTCGTTTTGCCGATACTCTTTCCGCAGATGTTGCGCCGTATCGCCACTGCGCTGGCTCCGTTTTTTGCACTTTCCGCTATCTTCTATATTGTTTTCAGCAGGATTGCGAAAGCAAGCAGTCTGGTTGACAGGGATTTCGCTCAACTCTCATTGCAAAATCTTGAGCGTAAAATAGCCATTGCAGCCCAGATTCCATTTTTTTACCTGAAAAAACTACTGCTTCCATACGGCTTTTCTGTAGAGTATGTTACCGGCTTCTCCTACAGGATTGCATCCATCGGAGTAATTTCAGCTCTTTTGGCTCTTGCTCTGCTGGCAATTCTGATAATCAGATATCGACAAAAGGCTCCTGAATTCTCCCTGGGTGCCTTATGGTTTGGCGCTGCCCTCTTTCCGGTGCTGAACTTTTTCGCCACTCATCCACCAGTAGCAGACCGGTATGCATATCTGCCTGCTTTCGGTTTCATGCTGATCCTGGCTAGCCTGATTGACAAAATTTCGGCAAAAAGAGTCAAAACAGTTCTCGCTGCTCTGTTATGCATCCTCCTTGCCGGGCTCTCAATCAGCAGATCACTTGACTGGCGGACTGACGAGACGCTCTGGAAGGCAAACATAAGAAACTTCCCGGACAACACCAAGAGTTATGTGAATCTGGCTGATCATTATTTCAATGCCAGACAGCAGGAAAAAGCACTGGATCTGTTGTCGCAAAATAACAGGGTTCCCTGGCTCAATCTTTATCATGACTACTTCAAGGGGAAACTGCTGCTTGACAGGAACAACCCGGCTGCAGCCAAAGAGCTGTTTCAAAGACCGCTGGAGGTTGCTGGCGGCTTCATCGGCCCCTTATACTGCCTGGGTCTTATTGCTGAACAGGATGGGGATCATGTTGCTGCCGCCCAATTCTACAGCCGGGCTCTCTCTTCGGAAGAAAAGGATTTCTTCCTGCAGATCCCTCTGGTAAAGATGAGACTGCAAGAGATCAAAATGAATCACCTTGACAAACAGATAGCTTTCCTGAAACAGAGTCTTTCGCAAAACCCTGCTGACAAGGCGCTCCGCCGGGATCTTGCCATTACTCTTGACCGGCTTGGCTACTACAGCGAGGCTCTGGAGCAGTATCTGATACTCGCCAATAGTGGCGTAAAAGCCTGGCAGATCTATCAGAATATTGCCAACTGCTACTTTAATCTTAATATGCCGAATGAGGCTATAAGCTATTACGAACAGGTTCTTGCTCTTGAAGGTGGGGTGGAAGACACCTTCAACAATCTCGGCATTGCCTACCGCAAGCTCGAAAAATATGACAAGTCGATAGCCCTGCTTGAACAGGGGGTTCGCCAGTTCCCTGATTCCCCCTATCCGGCGTTTAACCTGGCGATCACATATGACGCAGCTGATCAGAAGGAGAATTCACTCCGGACATTTTATGCTATTAAACAGAAATTTCCTGACTTCAAGGATCGTACAGCCCCTTACATCATGAAGTTGTCAACTACTAATAGATAATTTGATCCAGCAGCCAGAATGGCTTGATTTGGTGAAAACCACAAATAACGGAGCGCCTTTAGTTGTTAAAATATTACAGGAATCTGAATCGGGACTTTATTCTGAATCCTGACGACTGACTCCTGACTACTAATTTGATCAACCTATCAACCAGAAAAGGAGTATAGAAAATGGCTAAAATTACCCGTGCGCTGATCAGTGTTTCGGACAAGACAGGAGTTATCGAATTTGCAAGAGAGCTTGCCCGTTACGGAGTTGAAATCCTCTCCACAGGTGGCAGTGCAAAGCTGTTGCGTGAAGCAGGTCTGACTGTAAAAGATGTATCCGACTTTACCGGATTTCCCGAAATGCTCGATGGCAGGGTGAAGACTCTCCATCCCAAGGTACATGGAGGCATTCTAGGGATGAGAGGTAACCCCGAACATCTTGCAACCATGAAAAATCATGGCATCGAGCCGATCGATCTTGTATGTGTAAATCTCTACCCCTTTGAAGCAACTGTTGCGAAACCGGAGTGCACACTGGAGGATGCCATCGAGAATATTGACATTGGTGGCCCGGCCATGCTCCGCTCGGCAGCGAAAAACAACGCCGATGTCACTGTTATTGTAAACTGTTCCGATTACCGTCCTCTGCTTGCAGAGATGACAGAAAACCGTGGAGAGGTCAGCCGGGAGACAAATTTCCGTCTTGCGGTCAAGGCGTATCAGCATACTGCCGCCTATGACGGCGCGATTTCCAACTGGCTGGGGAGCAGGCTGGGAGAAGGGGTCGATCTCTTCCCGGCAACGCTGACTCTCCAGTACAAAAAAATCCAGGAGATGCGCTATGGCGAGAACTCCCATCAGGCAGCAGCATTTTATACTGAAAAAGAGGTAGTTGAAGCCTCCATAGCCACAGCCCGCCAGCTTCAGGGCAAGGAGCTCTCCTACAACAATATTGCTGACACCGATGCTGCTCTTGAGTGTGTCAAGCAGTTCATGGAGGGGCCTGCCTGTGTAATAGTCAAACATGCAAATCCATGTGGTGTTGCAATCGGGGGGACCCTGCTCGAAGCCTATGAAAAAGCCTATTCAACCGATACTGAATCAGCCTTTGGCGGCATAATTGCCGTAAACTGTTCCCTTGATGCTCTGACTGCCCAGGCAATTGTAGACCGCCAGTTTGTAGAGGTTATCATAGCGCCGAAAGTGCTTCCTGAGGCGCTTGCGATCATAGCTGCAAAAAAGAATGTCAGGCTGCTTGAGTGCGGCATGTGGCCGGCAAAACCGGCAACACGTCTCGATTTCAAGCGGGTGAACGGTGGCATGCTGGTGCAGGAGGCAGATCTCTCTCTTTATGAGGAGTTGAAGGTTGTTACAAAGCGCGCCCCTTCTGAAGCCGAGATGAAGGATATCCTCTTTACCTGGCGGGTCGCTAAATTCGTGAAATCCAACGCCATAGTCTACGGCAGGGATAAAATGACCATAGGTGTCGGCGCCGGACAGATGAGCCGGGTCAACTCCGCCCGGATAGCTGCAATAAAGGCAGAGCATGCCGGACTTGACGTAAAGGGTGCTGTCATGGCCTCCGATGCTTTCTTCCCGTTTCGCGACGGTATCGACAATGCTGCTTCTGTCGGCATAACAGCCGTAATCCAGCCCGGCGGCAGCATGCGGGATGCAGAAGTAATTGCTGCCGCAGACGAGCACGGCATGGCCATGGTCTTTACCGGCATGCGGCACTTCAGGCATTGAACGGGGGGAATTTTCCAGATTATCCCTGATCTTCAGCTATCGAGAATGTCATCCCCGAATTCCTTTGTCGGGGATCCAGATTTCAGCACCTTAGAACCTGGATTCCCGATCAGAATCTCTTCGGGAATGACAGTTTTGAGGTTTGGCTGACAATGAGAGAAATTATTTTTTGTATGGGCCGAGGAATTTGTCACCATTGAAATGAATCAGGTGATCCGGGGCATCAGCTATCCATACTTCAGTTTCCCATGCGATGTCCGGGGCAAACTTTCTGAATGTTGCTCTGTCAAAAAAAGCTGTCACATAAACAATGCCGGCGGAACACTCTTTAGTTAATTGCTTCAATTCCTCCAGCCTTACGGTGCTTACAGGCCCGAAACTGTGAACTGCTTCAATCAAAAACAGCCAGTTCTTTGAAGCGCTATGCGCTATCACATCTGGTAGCGCATCATGTGAGAGTTCAAAGAAGGAAAGCTTGTTGAGTTTCTCCTTCTCAAGAAGAAGAAACTTGTTGGCAGTATCTCCAACATAAAGCAATTCGGCTCCATATCCGTAGCGCGGAAGAAAATCCTCAATAACTGCTTTTTGCAGGTCATTGTGTTCGCCGGGAGAAAACGACAACTTTTTACCTCCAGGTATGGTTACCGAAATTGTGTCAATCTGACGAATACCTGATAATCGGTCTCGCAGAGTCCCTGTCTCGGCCAGAAGTTCATCTAAATCGTCGTCCCATCCTTCAGAGCCAAAGGAACGTACGATAAAAGCATATTGGGGGTTGAGGGCATATCCGCGAGTCGGATTGTTTGTCGCAGCGTTCGGCGCATTTGCACTTCGCTCGATTATTCCTGCTACGGTGGGCAATTTAAGGTCTTTACGCCTGATGTCGTCATAAGATCCGCTTGAAATGGATTCTTCAAAGTTCTGGTTAATGTATTCGATTATCTGTCGGGTTTGCGGTGCCCAGCCTCCATCACTTTGTCTTGCGTCTTTCCACTGACTGCTGTTTTTGACATCAACAACAGCCAGAAAAGCCATGCCCATTTTTTCCAGTCTCCGTTCTGTCATCTCCTCAAACGGGATACCTAGGCTATTCAGAATGTAAAGTGCTTCGTTGATAACCTTCTTTATGGTTTTTGATTTTTTGCTGTGAGGCATGAAGTCAGGCACGGCGTATGTCTCCTCTTTTGGCTCAAACACAAACAGTTCAGCTTGCCTTGGTAAATTGCGATACAAGATTTCAGTGCTGCTGTGACGGATGCCGGATTCAAGATATGCTCTGACCGATTTTGCAATCGCATGAGCAAAAAGTGGCGGAACTGCATTTCCAACCTGATAATACTGGCTCGTTTCTGTTCCTTGAAACGCAAACCAATCCGGAAAACTTTGAAGTCTTGCAGCCTCTCGAACGGTGATACGGCGACGTCTGCCGTCAGGCAGACGGATTCTCTGCATATCACCTGTTGCCCCGGCCAAATTGCGGCATGTTAGAGTTCTCGCTGGTCTGTCCAGATACAAGTCTCTTGGGTTAATACACTTTGAAGCCTTTTCATAATTTGCTATATATTTATCCATGCTCGGAGTAAGGAATCTGGAGCCATCCGGCACTGCAAATGCCATCTCCTCAAGTGCTTCGCCTGCTGTAACTTTTCTCTTTGCTTCATTCGGAAAGGAAAAATTTCCGCGATGTCCGACAACAATAAGCCTTTCCCGGTTCTGTGGCACTCCATAATTGACGGCATTGAATAGCTGATACTCAACGATGTAATTCAGGCTTTTAAGTTTTGACAGGACTTCTTCAAAATAATCTATGTTTCTGTAGAGAAGACCTCGAACGTTCTCAAATACCCATATATCAGGGTCGGTCTTCTCTATTGCGTCAATGAATACCGGAAAGCCATCTCTGGCATCTTTGAGACCTAGCTGTTTTCCGCCAACACTGAATGGTTGACAAGGCGGCCCTCCGATGACGACAGACACATTTTCAGGATACTTCTGGTTTGTATCAAGACGGACACTGTGACAGTCACCAACAAGGTTGCTCCGGTATGTAGAGGCGTAGTCAGGCTCCATTTCATAGCCGATAGTCCGGATGCCGCACGACTCAAACCCGAGCGACAACCCACCGCAACCTGCGAATAAATCCAGAGCTGTGTACTCAAAGGTGCCTGGTAAGGCCAGTTCCTTATTTATCTGTTCGATATATGTCATGGTTGATATGCGACTCCCCGGAAAGTGAAGGGACTATACATCATTTCTGTCGATAAATCTGTACTGACTTTATTGGTCAGCGGTAACCAGCGTAATCAACGAACAATCTTGACAATTTTAGATTAGTTTTGCATTGTCTCAGCTTAATAAAGTGGATGTACTGGAACTACCGGTAAGGAACCTCATGAATATAACCCTGCATGGAATCATACTGAGAAATCCTCGCACGGCACTGGTTCTTCTGGTGGTTCTCTGCTATCTTCCGTTCATCGGCAAGGCGTTTCATATTGATGATCCGCTCTTTATCTGGACAGCAAAACATATACAGGGGCATCCTCTGGATTTTTACGGGTTTTCAGTCAACTGGTACGGCTGGGACGAACCGGTTTCACTGATTACCAAAAACCCCCCCCTCTACTCCTACTATCTTGCCGGTGCAGCTCTGCTTCTGGGGTGGAGCGAACAGGCAATGCATATTGCTTCACTTCTGCCGCTGCTTGCCCTGGTTCTCGGCACCTACCGGCTGGCGCTTCAGTTGCGGGCAGATCCTTTTGTCGCAGCGCTCTTTACCATCTGTGCACCGGTCTTTCTCTTGACAGGCACAACTGTCATGTGTGATCTGACCATGACAGCGCTCTGGGTATGGGGAGTTTATTTCTGGCTCTACGGATTCGAAGAAGAGGGGGGTTCAGCCGCTCTTTTCTGCGCAGCGATTCTTGTTATCCTTGCAGGGCTTACCAAATATTTCGGAATGGCGCTCCTCCCTCTGCTGGCCATCTACGGGCTCTGCAAGCGCTTGCCGCTTATGAAATGGCTCCCGTTTCTGCTGCTGCCGCTGGCGGCTTTTGCCCTGTATCAATGGGAAACCGGTCAGCTATACGGTACCCCGCTGATTTCAGAAGCAGCCAGATACTCTTTGAAAGTCAGGCAGCTCTCTTTTGGGGCTGTCGGAGAAAACTTTTTGATCGGCCTCTCGTTTGCCGGTGGTTCCCTGCTCACCCCGCTCCTTGCCGCTCCCTTTTTGTTTCGCGCACGTGGCTGGGTGGCTGCCGGTACCTCCATGGCATTTATTTGCGTCATCTTGTCCCTGATGGGTACTCTGGCCGGCTTCAAGCTGGCTGCCAATCCGCTACAGCTTCTACAGGTGGCCCTCTTTATTCTTGCCGGTGGCGGACTGCTTATTATTGCCCTGGACGACTTAAACAGTGAGCGGAACCCGGAGTCGATTTTGCTGCTGCTATGGGTGTTTGGAACCTTTTTCTTTGCAGCGCTCTTCAACTGGACTGTCAGTGGCCGCAACATGCTTCCGCTGGCTCCTGTTGCCGGAATTCTATTAAGCCGAAGATTATCTGTTGCGGGGTTTACAGGAAAGTCCCCCCCTCTTTCAACTCTCTCTGCACTCTTATTGCCGCTGCTTGCCATATCGCTCATGGTTGCCATGGCTGATTACCGTTCAGCAGGAGAGGCAAAAAAAGCCGCTCTGCTTGCAGCAGGGATGAAACAGCCAGGGGCTGACATCTGGTTTCAGGGTCACTGGGGATTTCAGTATTATCTTGAAGAGAAAGGGGGGAGAGCTATTGATTTCAATAGCTCGACACCAAAGAGCGGTGACATTCTGGTTACGCCGTCATTCGGAACAAATATACGCAAACTCAATCATGAGCTCCTGACCACTATCAACACTATTCAGTCACATCCTCTTGCCTGGCTCTCGACATTCAATATCGGCTCCGGAGCAGGTTTCTACTCCAGCAGAGGGGGGCCACTCCCGTTTTCTTTCGGCAAGGCTGTTTCCGACAACTACAGGATTGAACAGTATCAGTCTCTTAACTCAATTCCGACAGGGGGAAGCAGATAAGATGAAGCTCCCGGTTATCCGGCATACAGCTACTCTCCTGCTCTGCATGGCTGTGACTTTTCTGGTCTATGGCGCTGTATATGGGCATGAGTTTCTGGTCAGTTGGGATGACAATATTTATGTCTCTGCCAATGAGGCTGTGCGAGGGTTCTCTTTCTCCCATCTTAAAGCGGCATTTACCAGGTTTTACGTCGGTAACTACGCCCCTTTGCATATTGTATCCTACATGCTGGACTACACCTTGTGGGGGATGAGACCAGGGGGGTATCTGTTGGCCAATGTCTTTATTCACGCGGTCAACGGCTTTCTCCTCTATCTCCTTGTTCTGAGGCTTTCCGGACGCTTTCTCCCCTCAATTATGGCGGCACTTCTTTTTCTCGTACATCCGGCTCAGGTCGAGTCGGTAGCATGGGTTTCCCAGCGTAAAAGCGTGCTTGCCATGTTTTTTATGCTCGTCTCCACCCTTGCCTATATTGCATACAGGGATCGAGCGGAGAGAAAACATCTCTTCTACCTCTTCTCGGTGGCATCATTTACAGCTGCCCTGTTAACCAAATCAACAGCAGTCATCCTCCCCTGCCTGCTTCTGTTATATGACTACTGTTTTGAGAGTCGAACAGTTCGCGCTACATTAGTGGACAAAATACCTTTTATTGCTGCTGCTACAGCAACAGCTGTGCTTGCCATCATAAGCCAGTCGCCTGAAGCCGGAGCCGGAGGCGGGAGAGTGCCATTTCATGGCGGGAGCCCTTATGCAACTTTTCTTACCATGCTGCCGGTACTGGTTCATTATCTCGGAATCGTCCTCTGGCCATCCGGACTCAGCGCTGCCTATGCTCCTGCCATAAAGAGCTCGCCTGATAGCGAAGTATGCCTGGCTGCGCTCCTGATATCTCTCTTAGTCGCCGGACTCTGCTATCTGTTCAGGAAGGAGAGGAAACTCTTTTTCTGGGGGGCGATCATCCCTCTGGGGCTCCTTCCGGTTCTCCAGATTGTCCCTCTGGTAACCCTGATCAATGACCGCTATCTCTATTTTCCAATGATCGGCATAGCCCCTTTTGCAGTTATCGGTATAGCCGGCATCCTGGAGAAAAACAGGGCTGCTACTGGTAAATGGGTCTGGACAGGGGTGGCGATACTTCTGCTTGCTCTGGCCGTTGCGGCGCGTCAGCGGGTAAATGTCTGGCATGATTCGTACTCACTCTGGAAAGATGCAACTGCCAAAGTTCCGGAAAGTTTTATGGCGTGGTATAATCTGGGCGCGCTTTTCATTACAAAAGGCCAACATGTCCAGGCACGTCCAATTCTCGAAAAATTGCAGTTAATGGATCCCGATAATGCCAAGATTCATGAGATGTGGGGGCACTACTACTATCAGACAAACGATATTATGCAGGCGGAAATTGCCTATACCAAAGCGATCAGAAAGAGCCCCGGACGGCACAAATCACTTCTTTATCTCGGAAATATCTATCTTTCCCAGGGGAGGGTGGAAGATGCACTGCATAACTTCCACAGAGCGCAGGAGATTCACCCCGGCTCTCCGGATATTGCTTACAGTATTGCCTGCGCAGAGGCTCTGCTCCATAACGTGCCGGCTGCAATAAATGCCCTGGATAGAGCGTTCAAGTCGGGTTTTCAGGAGTGCGAGGCGATAATGATAAATCCGGAGCTGGATCTGTTGCGCAGTAATCCGGAATTCAGGAGATTGGTCACAGATTACTGCATGGAGAAAGAAAAGTAATGACCGGTTCAACCTTTTCATGGAAAGAGCAGGGAGCGCCATTTATTCTGCTCCTTTTTGCAGCCTTTGCGGTATTCGGGCTCTCTATGAACCACGATTTCCTGCTGAACTGGGATGATCCTGCCTACGTCACAAAAAATGAGTCTATCAAAGCCATAACATGGCCAAATATCAAAACCGCCTTTTCAACTTTCTATGTTGGAAATTACGCTCCTCTGCATATTATCTCCTACATGTTCGACTTCTCTGTCTGGGGCGGAAGACCGGCAGGCTTCATCTTCAGCAATATCCTCTGTCACTGGGCAAACTCAGTCCTTGTTTATCTGCTGCTCTGCCGCTTCTCTCTGGGCCGGATAGCAGCCCTTGCGGCAGCGCTGCTCTTTCTGGTTCATCCGGTGCAGGTTGAATCTGTTGTCTGGATTTCCCAGCGGAAAAATGTTCTCTCCATGTTTTTTTATCTTGTCTCTCTGACCATGTATATCCGTTACAAAGAGCTTCCGGACAAGGGTGGCAGAGCAACATATGTCATTTCACTGGTTGCTTTTTTAGCTGCGCTTCTGACCAAATCAGTTGTTGTCATATTACCGCTTATCCTCCTTCTCTACGACTTCTGCCTCTCGAAAGAGCGTCTGACTTCAAGAGTTTTACTGGACAAAATCCCGTATCTGCTGGTTGCGATCGGGTCAGGCTATCTGGCCATGCTGAGCCAGTCCGCAGAGTATGGGGGAGGGGGCAGAACCGGCTATCCGGGTGGAGATCCGTTTACGACATTTCTTACAATGCTCCCTGTTTTTACCGGTTATGTTCAGATGGTTTTCTGGCCCGCAAAGCTTAGCGCAGTTTATGCTCCTGAGATAAAAACCTTTATGGACTGGGAAGTTGTTCGCGCAGGTTTTCTCCTGAGCGCCCTTCCGGCAGGGGCAATACTCGCCTTTCGGCAGAATCGTCACCTCTTTTTCTGGATAATGGCAATCCCGACAGCTCTTCTCCCGGTGGCGCAGATTGTACCTCTGGTTACCCTTATGAATGACCGCTATCTCTATTTCCCGATGCTCGGAGTTGCAGCCTGTTTCGGTTTTCTGGTCAACAAGATTCAGTCATCTGCTACCAGATCCTGGCGCACTCCTGCGATTGCTCTCCTCTTAATCCTGCTGGCGGTTTATGCCATCGCAGCAGTCAACCGTAGCCATGTCTGGCAAAACTCGACGGCTCTCTGGCAGGACGCAACCGTAAAACAGCCCGCGAGTGCTGTTGCCTGGTTGATGCTGGGCGAAATATATGAAAAGGGTGGGCGTTATGCTGATGCCATAGCCAGCCAGGAGAGAGCAAGCAGAGTCTGCCGGGGTGTTGAATGCCGCCTTGCATTGAGAAAGCTCTCCGAACTCTACCTTCGTGCAGACAGCCTTGACAAGGCAGGCCAAACCATTGAAACTCTTTTGCGCCTCTTCCCACAGGCTGCCGAGAGCCATGCCCTGCTGGGGCATCTCCATTATCAGAATAATGACCTGAAAAGCGCCGAAACCTCCTACCTGAATGCTCGAAAGCTTGACCCCCGGATGATTACAGCGCTTAATGCCCTGGGAAATGTCTACCTTGCAACCGCTCGTCCTGCTCTGGCGATGCAGGAATTCAGACAGGTTCTGACCTATACTGCGCTGACTGCCGAACTGGCATACAGTATGGCATGCGCCGAAGCGCTTCAGGGAAATCGTCAGTCAGCGCTGAACTATCTTGACCAGGCTCTTCGCCTTGGCTATACCAGACCAGACTCAATCTGGCAAACTCCGGAACTTGATCTGCTTAAAAATGACCGGGAGTTTCTCTCTCTGATGCAGAGATATTTCGGTAAGTAGGCTGGTGCCATATACAACCAAGTCCCCTCCCCCTTGGCGGGGGAGGGTTAGGGTGGGGGGGATGTTGCCATGATATCAGTATGTTGCAACTTCACCCACCCCCCGACCCCCTCCCGTCAAGGGAGGGGGGGTGTGCGAGGTTTGAAGTGTTATAGACTCTAGTTTCAATCTAAATTTTTTAACACTTGTTTTATCGGGAGACTTACCTTATGAAAATTCTTGTAATCGGCAGCGGTGGTCGTGAGCATGCCCTGGTCTGGAAAATCGCCCAGTCACCGCTGGTGGAGAAAGTTTACTGCGCCCCCGGAAATCCC
>JANNRW010000137.1:0-3487 GCA_031401815.1 Geobacteraceae bacterium
AGTTGCTTGCGCTTAAAATATTGTCAGAGCCGACCGTCAATCGTATTCTGGTCATGGCGATACTCGTCAAGTACCTGAATGACCGAAAGGACACAGCCGAGAATCGGGTTTTCGAACAAGGCTTCCTGCGCCGTTTTTCCCACGCAAACAATGATGAACTTGAGGCGCTTTTCCGCGAGAAGGGGAGCTGCATCAAGCTGTTTGACCATTTAAGCCGGCAATTTAACGGCGGCATCTTTGTTTTGACCGACAATGAAAAAGCTGAGTTGGGACAAACCGATCTTTCGCCTATAGCAGACTTTTTGAAAGGCGATCTGGACCCGAACAGCGGCCAGATGTTGTTCTGGCCGCTCTATTCGTTTCAGGATCTCCCGGTTGAGCTGATCAGCAATATTTATGAGGAGTTCCTTGCAAAGAAAGATGCCAAGGCTAAGAAAAAGAACTTAGAGGCAAAAGACAAAAACAAAGAAGCCCATTCAAGCGACAAGGGTGTTGTCTACACCCCTCCCATGCTGGTCGATTTCCTGCTGGATCAGTGCCTGCCTCTTAAGGCTGAAACACTTTCCTGGAAGATTCTCGACCCGGCGTGCGGCTCGGGTATTTTCCTGGTGGGCGCCTTTAAACGTCTCATTCAGTGCTGGCGTGTTGCCAATAACTGGAAACAGCCGACTCATCACGATCTGAAGGAAATTCTGAAAAACAGTATTTTTGGTTTTGACGAAAAGCCGGAGGCTGTTTTGATTACGGCATTCAGCCTCTGCGTGGCGCTCTGCGACGAGCTGGAGCCGCTGGTTATCTGGAAAGAACTCAAATTCGACAACCTGCAAGAGCGCAATCTGCTGGCCGAGGATTTCTTTGAAATTATTGAGTCAGGAGAATTTGATAATCACTTTGACCTGATTATCGGGAATCCTCCTTTTGAAAGCAAGCTGACGACACCCGCTGCCAAGAGAGTTGAAGCGGCAAGCTCAACTAATCGCCCCAAACTCCCGGATACCCAGCTTGCTCTCCTTTTCCTTGAACAATCATTCCGGCTTGCCCGCAAAGATGCTGCGGTATGTCTGATCCAACCGGCCGGACCACTGCTGTACAACGGCACCGCACTGCCATTCCGTGGCTATCTGTTTGATCGCTTCGCCATCAATCAGGTCTTTGATTTTACTCCGCTGGAAGGAGCGCTTTTTTCAAAGGCGCAAGTTGCGGCAGCAGCGATAATTGGGCGCAATGCCCCGGCAACAGAAGATAAAATTCTGCATGTAACCTTCCGCAGAACCAGGGCGATCAAGGAAAAGTTGCTGTTCGAACTGGACCCGTACGATTTTCACTGGATAGCACGCAGCTCCATAGCGAAACGTCAGTATGTATGGAAAGCCAATTTGCTTGGCGGAGGCCGCCTTCACCGGATGCTGGATCGTTTGTTTACTGATACTCCTACATTGGGAGAATACCTGGAGCAAAAGAGAGACAATGAAGGTTGGCAATTTGGCGAAGGTTATAGTGTTGGGTGTGGGAGTTATTTAAATAATCAACCTAACGTACAGGGACTGGTGAAGTTCACTCCAAAAGAGCTAATGCAGCAGTTCGAGCTAAAAATACCTCCAATAACAGCTAATTGGATAACTGGTAAGCAACAAGCTCCCCCAGAAGCATTAACAATACACGGCATTGACTGGAAAGAAGTTAAAGTATGTGAGGAAGTTTTCTTTCAAAGAACGTGCAGTAATAGCAGCGCTATTTTTTCAGCACCACACGTGCTTATCAGAGAAAAGGTAGATGGGTTGGCCATCCCAGCGGCATTCACCGATGAATATCTGGTTTTTACAAATCAAATTGTTGGGGTTCATGCACCGGAAAACGAACAAGGACACTTGCAGGTTCTTGCAAAAAGACTGAATGAGTCTAAGCTTTTCGGGATTCTAGCCACCCTAGTCAGCGGAAGAATACTGGTCAGCAGGTCAAACTCCTTGTATGCCAGCGACATCATGGCCTTACCGTATCCAGACGAAACACAGGAAATTGAGCTGAATTTTTGGGAGCAAGCTCTTGTTGATGATATTGATAATTGCCTAGTAGATTTCCGACGAAAAGGCGAAATGTCCTCTGCGCTTGCCAAAGTAAGTGATTCAGATTTACGCAGCTTCGGTGAATTGTACTGCGACATTCTCAATCCCGTGTACAAAGAGTTCCGTCCGCTATTAGCAATCCCGATGGGTTCTTTCATCTGCTACCCGTTCTGCTTCGGAGACACACCTCAACTGGAATTACCGCAAGAAGACACGGTTGTTCCCTATCTTGAGGAATTGCTCCATCACCAACCAGGCAGTCGCTTGTTCATAAACCGCATTCTTCGCCTGTACGAGCAGAATGTCATTTTCATGATCAAGCCAAACCAAAAGCGCTACTGGCTTCGTTCCATTGCCCTCCGCGATGCCGACGAAACATTAATCGACCTCTTGGGGCAGGGATACTGAGCGCCGTGACAGACTTCTCTGCCAGACGAATGCTCGGCGGCACCGGAATATTACTCGGACTGCCTCACAATACCCAATTCAACTGCATTGTCGAGCTCATCGTACTTTCCCTACCTTTGTTCGCTGAATCTGCGCAGCAAGAGAAAATTAACAATGAAAATGGCTTAAACAGACGCTTGGCGCGTTTCATTACTAATGTTGCCGATAAAATAGGCATTCCTTTTTTCGCACAACCCGAAAGTATGGAAGATGAAACTCGCGGCAATAGCCCAGCGACAGATATTGGTATTCATCTCAAGATAGAAGATATCGCGACCGACCCTCCGAAGGTTACTGTTTTTGAAGGAAAGCGCCTGACATCGACTCTAGGCCGTGAGCGTCGTCAAGAATATGTGATAGGCCATGAAAATAATGGTGAGCATATCCCTTGCGGGGGCATCGAACGTTTCAAATATACAATTCATGGCCGTGAGTTCACACACGCAGGTATGATTGGCTATCTACAAGAAGAGACGCCGGAAATTTGGCGCGAGAAAATCAACACCTGGATTTCCGCCTTGTGCAGTCACTCTTTTGAACCGGCTTGGTCGGAACAGGAGCAACTGATACCTCCGGTAACCGATGGGCGTGTCACCAAATGCACGTCGGTAGTACAGCGCTCCGAAAGCAAGCTTCATTTGACGCATCTCTGGGTTAACCTCATACCCTGATCCCTCAGTATTCGATCCTCACTCCCCAACATCCCGCAGCAGCGCCATCAGATCCTCCGCCGAAACCCGTGCCGATGTCTCCGTTCCCTCCAGCAGCGAATCGGCCAGGTCGCGCTTCTGGTGGTGCAGCGCGACGATCTTCTCTTCGATGGTGTTGGCCGCCACCAGTCGGTAGACCGTGACCGGCCTGGTCTGGCCGATGCGGTGGGCGCGGTCCGAGGCCTGATCTTCCACCGCCGGGTTCCACCAGGGATCCATATGGATGACGTAATCGGCGGCGGCGGTCAGGTTGAGGCCGACGCCCCC
>JANNRW010000138.1:0-3959 GCA_031401815.1 Geobacteraceae bacterium
ATCAATTTCCGGCAGGTCAACCCCTCTCACATCACCCGACAGAACCTCCATCAGATCATGACCAAGCATGCCGTTTGCGCCGATTACGAGAATCATTATTTACCCCCTAAGTAGTCAGGGGTCAGTGGTCAGTAGTCAGTATTAAAGCCTTTATGCTGACTACTGACCCCTGACTACTGACTACTGTTTTCATCCCCCATACTGCTCAACATAATACTGCTGATACTCACCTGAAGTGACATGAGCGACCCACCTCTGATTCCTCAGATACCACTCTATGGTCTCCCTGATACCGCTTTCAAATGTATAGGAAGGCTCCCAGCCGAGCTCGGAACGGATTTTGGCGGCATCAATGGCATAGCGTCTGTCGTGACCCGGGCGATCCTTGACAAAGGTGATCAACCCCCTGCTCTCACCCTTTCCCCTGCCCAGACTTTCATCCATCAGATCGCATACAAGGTGCACAATGTCGATATTCTTCCATTCGTTGTTACCACCTATATTGTAAACCTGCCCCGGTTTTCCGCTTTTGAGCACCCGTTCGATTGCAACAGAGTGATCCCTGACGTGAAGCCAGTCACGGACATTAAGCCCATCACCGTATACCGGAAGAGCCTTTTTGCTGATGATATTCTGGATCATGAGCGGGATCAGCTTTTCCGGGAAGTGGTATGGGCCATAGTTGTTTGAACAGCGTGTGTTCAGGGTCGGCATGCCGAAAGTTTCATTATACGCCCTCACCAGCATATCCGCACCAGCCTTGCTGGCTGAATAGGGGGAGTTGGGCGCAAGGGGAGTCTCTTCCGTAAAAAACCCGGTCGCTCCGAGGCTTCCGTAGACCTCATCAGTTGAAATCTGAAGATAGCGAAAAGGCTTCCCCTGATTCGCATTCCAGTATTTACGGCTCTCTTCCAGCAGCACCTGTGTGCCAAGGACATTCGTCCTAACAAAGATTTCCGGCCCTGAAATGGAGCGATCCACATGTGATTCTGCTGCGAAGTGAATAACTGCATCAACCCTCTCTTCAGCCAGAAGAGATGAGACAAGAGCTGCGTCGCAGATATCCCCCTTCACAAAGCGATACATCGGGCTGTTTTCAATGCCGCGCAGGTTCTCAAGGTTACCGGCATAGGTGAGAATATCAAGATTGACAACCCGGCAATCCGGATTTGCCTGCATGAAGTAGTTGATAAAGTTTGAGCCGATAAATCCGGCACCGCCAGTAACCAGAATTGAAGTTGGAGTAAATATGTCAGACATGTCGGCAGCTCCATTATGCTCGTTGCGTTTGTTGAGTTGTTGAGTTGTTGAGATTTATAGCATATTTACGGTTAGTCATATGTTCAAACTTTCAGAGCAGCTTGAATGCCCCGAGGCCTGACAGGGTGAAACTGAAGGCAATCTCCTTGTTGTTGATCCTGTCACGATAGGAGAGGAGGATACTCCAGCACTGCTGCTTGTACTCGGCTGTGTACAGAGTTTCAAGAAATCCTGATCGGTCAAAGGAGTATCTCCCCAGAGCCGAAAAGGTAAACGGCTGTAATGCTGTAATGGTAAGTCGCGCTTCCAGATAATCGAGCAGATCCCTTGCATGTTTCCAGGAAAAACCGAATCTGTCACCTTTCGGGTCACCAGCTTCCATATTTATGGAGGCATTGGTAAGATTGCCACTATATGGACTTATACGGGTATCGCTCGAAAGTCTCAACCATTCAAGCGGAATCAGTTCGGCTTTAAGCTCTGTATCCGTAAAAGGCCGACCTTCGTCAACAAGCACCAGCAGGTCACGTCGCTCGCCACTCAGCTGATACCCCTGGCGCAAGGTCAGGTTCATGAGGTCGCGATATGAAGTCAGATCTCCACGAACGCTCTTCCCGGTCAGATAATTGTGCAGTGACGCCACCAGCATCTGCCCGCCCGGCGGCCTGTCGTCGTAATCATAAAAAGGGGTGCGGCTCTGATCCCGGCGCTCCCTGAATTCATAGGCAAGTTCAGGAATCATCAGGTGCCTGAGCCGCCTTGTATCACTTATATCTACGTCAAATATACGATTGAACCCGGTCTGGACAGAGCTTCCACCTTCAAAAAGACCGGTTTCATTGAAATCACCCGAAACAGTCGTACCTGATGCGTGGTAAAAGCGCTGGTCATAGCCGAGCCAGAGACTCCCTGAAACGCTGGTGGAGAGCGACTGTTGCAGGGTAAGCCGGGGTGCAACTGAAAAACGCTCCCCCTGACTGCCGACATCCCTGTCAAAATGAACAGCAGCAGCAGTGAAGCCATAATAAAGAGATGTCTCGCCAATTCGGCTCCCTGTCCCCATGAGGTTCAAAAATGGCAATCGCTGCAAAGTTGCCCTGTTGTCAGGAGCATCAAGGTTATTTAGGTAATCGACCCCTCCGGTTAAGAGAAGTGTGTCCTGGCGATGGGTCAAAAAGGCTGTCGCACCAAGATACTGACGATTGTAATCACCGCTCATGGTCTTGTAATCACGATAAAAATCCCGATCCAGAGCAAGACTTGCATCTGCTCGCCAGTACGTATCAGCAGAGAAATTGATCTGTTGCTTCAGCTCAAGGTTCCCCCTGAATCTATCCTGCCTGGTATCGTAGATCAGATAACCGTGATTTGTCCCGCTGCCGCCACTAAGGCTCTTGTAACGATATTCCAGGGCTGCGCCTGCCCCTCTGGCGCTCTGGAGATCAAGGGTAAAAGTGGCGTCCCTGCTCGGAGTGATATCCCAGTAGTAGGGTATCTCCAGATAGACCCCTTTTTTTGTCGAATTGCCGGTTTGAGGGATAAGAAATCCTGACTGTTTTTCTGTTTTCACTGGAAAAATGAGATAAGGAAACCAGAATACCGGAGTCTCTCCAAGGTAGAAAAACGCGTTGCGGCCGGTTGCAAACTCATCAAGAGTCACATCAAGTTCATCAACCCTGAACTTCCAGCCCGGCTTATCCCCGTCACATGAAGTAATGCTCCCCCCTTTGATCAGGTAATCCTGCTCACCGGTTTTCTCTATCTCCTCTCCCCGGATATGGAGATTATTTTTTTTGACAAAAATCCGGCCATTTTCAATCTTTCCCACCTTGGAAGAGAGATTGAGCCGGGCGCTCTCTCCACTGACAGTGTCGCCATCCTTTTCAAGCCGCACCCCCCCTTTGGCGATCAAAAGCTCCTGATCCCCGTAATAGGTCGCCATGTCGGCATACAGTTTCGTAGCGCTCCAGGTCAGTTCAACATTGCCGGAGGCTGTGATGATATTGTCGGACTGCTCATGGGTCAGTTTGTCGGCCTTCAGTCGCATCTCCGCGCTGTCGGGAAATGGTGCGGCCTGCAAAACAGCCGGAAGGGCAGCAAGAAGCAGGAGAGTAAACATGAATTGTCTGGAGAGAACTGTCATATCTGAATCAGCCACGTATCGGCATGAAAACACCGCCTGTCAATATTGCTCTTGCCTCGCCAACCGTAAAGAGCGAGCCGCATACAAGTATCAAATCATCCGGAAAAGCTGCTGCCCTTGCCATTTCAAGACCGGTTTCAACATTGCCTGCAACAACAGACTCGACATTTCGGCTCGAACAGAAACTGGCAAGCTCCTCAATCCCAAGCGCCCTGTCGAGCGCAGGGGCAACGGCAAAGACCTTGCTCGCCAGAGGCAGTAGCGGCTCCAGCATCTCCTGCCATGACTTATCAGCCATCACTCCGATTACGACCAGAAGCCGCCTGTAACTGAAATCAGCCAGTGAGTTCGCCAACGCAGCAATGCCGGCCGGATTATGAGCGCCATCAAGGAGGATGTAGGGACTGCCTGTAAAAAGCTCCATTCTGCCGGGCCAGTAGGCAGACGCAACCCCTTTGACTATTGCAGCATCAGAAATTGCGCCTTCGCAAAAAACCTTCTCCCCCTCCCTTGACGCCCCCCCCCACCCTGACCCTCCCCCGCCAGGGGGGAGGGG
>JANNRW010000139.1:0-9926 GCA_031401815.1 Geobacteraceae bacterium
CTGGAGAATTGGTAGTGCCCAGCCCAGGCTGGGGATTCAGGATTATGACAGTAATAACACTTACTGCCGGAACTGCTTTTATTATGTGGTTAGGTGAACAGATGTCCGAAAGAGGGATAGGTAACGGTATTTCTCTTATTATATTTGCCGGAATAGTTGCAAGAATTCCTTCAGCAATTGGAAATACTTTTAAACTTATTAAGACAGGACAATTGTCGTTGTTTGTTTTGTTATTTGTTCTTGCAGTCATGTTCCTGGTAATTGCATGTATTGTTTTTGTAGAACGTGGACAGAGACGAATACCAATACATTATGCTAAACGGACAGTTGGGATTCAAACACTTGCTGCCCAGTCATCACATTTGCCTTTAAAAGTAAATATGGCTGGTGTTATACCCCCTATCTTCGCTTCATCTATAATCATGTTTCCAGCAACTATTGCAAATTTTGTTGATGTGCCATGGGTTAAGGGCGCATCACAATATTTGATGCCGGGTAACTGGGTATATAATATCATTTTCGTTGCGTTCATTGTTTTTTTCTGTTACTTCTATACGGCTGTCACCTTTAATCCGATTGATGTTGCAGAAAATATCAAAAAACATGGCGGATACATACCGGGAGTCAGGCCAGGCAAGGAGACTTCTGAATATCTAGATAGTGTTTTAACAAAGCTTACTTTTGCCGGATCAATCTATATTTCAATAATATGTGTACTCCCTTCAATTCTTACAGGCAAATTTAACCTGCCGTTTTATTTCGGAGGAACTGCCCTGCTGATTGTTATTGGTGTAGGGATGGATACTGTGGCACAAATTGAATCTCATCTTATAACACGCAGTTATGAGGGATTCATGAAGGGTGTAAAAATCAAGGGAAGAAGTTAGGCGGTTATTCCATTGAATATTATTCTACTTGGACCTCCCGGTGCTGGGAAGGGTACCCAGGCAAAATTATTAACAAGTCGATATGGAATACCGCAAATATCTACCGGTGACATCCTTCGATCTGCGGTTAAAGAGTCTACATATCTTGGAAACAAAGCAAAAGAGTTTATGGATTCAGGATCACTTGTACCTGATTCCCTTGTTATAGCAATTATCAAAGAGAGACTTTCCTCATCTGATTGCATCAGAGGATTCATACTTGATGGTTTTCCAAGAACTCTAGCACAGGCTGATGCTCTTGAGTTAATGCTTTCAGGTGACTACAGGAATATTGACCATGTAATTGCTATTACTGTAAATAATGAAGAGCTTATAGGCAGGGTTATGGGTAGGTTGACCTGTAAGGGTTGCGGTCGTGGTTATAATAGCAAATTTGATCCCCCTCAGGTTGTTGATAAGTGTGATTCCTGTGGCTCTCTTCTCTTTCAGCGAGAGGATGATTCTCCAGAAACAATGAGAGCTCGTCTTCAAGTATACGAGGAGCAAACAGCTCCATTGATTGAGTATTATGCGAGTAAGAGTCTTCTCAGGTCAGTTGCTGGTACCGGATCTATTGACGAGATTAACAGGAACCTTGTTTGTTTTCTTGAAGGATAAACCTTGATTATCCTTAAGTCTCGCAAAGAGATCAACAGGATGCGCGAATCCGGAAAAATTGTCGCTGAAGTACTCGCAAAAGTCCAGGAATACGTAAAACCTGGTATTACTACTCTTGAGTTAAACAATATTGCAGAGAGAGAGGTAACAAAAAGGGGCGCAAAGTCTGCTTTTAAAGGATATAGCGGATATCCGTTTTCACTCTGCTGTTCTCCAAATAATCAAGTCGTTCATGGTTTGCCGATTAATGATGTGCTGCGAGATGGTGATATTTTAAGTCTCGATTTTGGTGCTTATTACGATGGCTTTTACGGTGATGCTGCTGTTACTGTGCCAGTCGGAAAGATCTCTGATATGGCACAAAAGCTGATTAATGTTGCAAGGAAGTCACTTGATTTAGCAATTTCAAAAGCGACAACCTCTAACAGGCTTTCTGATATATCATATTCTGTTCAGACGTATGTAGAAGAAGCCGGTTTTTCAGTAGTTCGAGATTTTGTAGGGCATGGAATTGGCAGACGTTTGCATGAAGATCCTCAGTTGCCGAATTATGGCATTCCTGGAAAGGGATCGAAGCTAAAGGAAGGGATGGTTCTAGCAATTGAGCCTATGATTAATGAGGGCTTGCACGACGTAAAAGTATTAGCAGATGGTTGGACTGCTGTTACCGTTGATGGCCTTTTGTCTGCTCACTTTGAACATACTGTTGCCATAACAGAGAATGGTCCTGAGATTCTGACTTTACTTTGAATTTGCAATATTAAGGGGATACATTAATGAAGGTAAGAGCGTCCGTTAAGAAAATTTGTGTCAAATGCAAGATTGTCAAGCGCAAGGGTATTGTACGTGTCATTTGCGACATACCAAAGCATTCACAGCGTCAAGGATAAGAGAAAGAATTCAGGAGGGGTGAAAATTGGCGAGAATATCTGGTATAGATATACCCAAGAATAAGCATATCGAAATCGCTTTAACGTACATTTATGGAATAGGGCGTTCCGCTTCAAAGAAAATCTTGACCGAAGCTGGCGTTGATTTCAATACCAGGACTGAAAAGCTTACAGAGCCAGAGATCGCTCATATCAGAGAGGTTATTGACAAAAACTTCAAGGTAGAGGGTGACCTGCGTCGTGAGATTTCCATGGACATAAAGAGATTGATGGATCTTGGTTGTTACCGAGGTCTCAGGCATCGTAAAGGTTTGCCGGTTCGCGGACAGAGGACAAAGACCAATGCGCGAACACGCAAAGGGCCTGCAAGAACAGTAGCTGGGAAGAAGAAATAGTAAGAGATAAATTGGAGGAGAGATGGCTAGCCCTGCAAAAAAGGTAGTGCGTAAAAAGAAGGAAAAAAAGAATATCCCTAATGGAGTTGCTCATATTCAGGCAACATTCAATAATACTATTATTACCATAACTGACCCTGTAGGCAATGTGGTAGCTTGGTCAAGTGCCGGTGCTAAAGGATTTAAGGGATCACGTAAAAGCACCCCCTTTGCCGCTCAGATTGCTGCGGAAGATTGTGCAAAGAGAGCACAGGAGCATGGTTTACGCGCTCTTGAAGTATATGTTAAGGGGCCAGGATCCGGGAGAGAGTCAGCATTGCGTGCTCTCCAGTCTGTCGGGTTAAATATCACCTTTATAAGGGATGTTACGCCAATTCCGCATAATGGATGTCGCCCTCCCAAGCGGCGCAGGGTTTAATTCGAGCAAATCAAACTTGAAGGAGGCTGTAATTGGCTAGATATACCGGTCCATCCTGCCGTTTGTGCAGGAGACAAAATATGGAGCTCTATTTAAAGGGTGAGCGTTGCTATACTGACAAATGTGCAATCAAAAGGAGAAACTATCCTCCTGGTCAGCATGGTCAACTTCGCACAAAAGTCAGTGATTACGGAACCCAGCTTCGCGAAAAGCAGAAGGTAAGGCGCATATACGGCATACTTGAGAAGCAGTTCAGGGGATACTTTGAGGAAGCGGACAGGATGCGCGGAGTAACCGGTGAGAATCTTCTCTCTCTCCTTGAGCGTCGTCTTGATAATGTTGTTTACAGGCTAGGGTTTGCATCATCAAGAACTGAAGCCAGAATTCTAGTCAGGCATTGTCACTTTACACTTAATGGTCGTAAGGTAAATATTCCATCAATTCAATGTAAGGTCGGTGATGTAGTAGAGCTTCGCGGGAAGAGCCGCAAGGTTGTTTCAATCAATGATTCTCTCGAAGCTGTTATCCGCAGGGGCTTGCCACAGTGGCTTGAACTTGAAAAAGATGTTTTCAAGGGGGTCGTAAAAGCTCTTCCAATACGTGAAGATATTACTTTACCTATTCAGGAACAGCTTGTTGTCGAACTCTACTCAAAATAGTATCAGTTAACCACCTTACGGGGAGGATTACATGTATAAAAACTGGCGCGATCTGATAAAGCCAAAGAAAGTTCAGCTTGAAACAGAGTCGCTGACAAAATGTTATGGGAAATTTTATGCTGAGCCGTTTGAGAGAGGTTTTGGAACAACATTGGGGAACTCTTTGCGGCGCATACTTCTTTCATCGCTTCAGGGTGCTGCAATAACTTCTGTACGTATTAAAAATGTTCTTCACGAGTTTTCTGCAGTTGCTGGTGTTACCGAAGATGTGACAGATATTATCCTTAATTTAAAGGGTGTCAGGTTCAAACTCTATGGCTCTGAACCCCGCACTGTTAGGATTATTTTCAAGGGCGAAGGGGTTGTGACAGCCGCATCAATTTTGACTGATGCTAATGTAGAAATTCTCAATCCGGATCATCACATTGCAACTTGTTCCAAGGACGCAAACTTTGAAATGGAGATGAGTGTAAAAATCGGTCGTGGATATGTTCCGGCTGACAGGAATCGTGATGAAAAAGCACCTGTTGGCACTATTCCGATTGACTCAATTTTTTCTCCGATTCAGAAAGTTAACTTTACTGTTACTTATGCTCGAGTGGGCCAGATTACCGATTATGATAAACTGACTCTTGAAATCTGGACTGATGGCAGTGTTAATCCAGAAGATGCTCTTGCATACGCAGCAAAAATAATGAAAGAGCAGCTCTCGATCTTTATCAATTTTGATGAGGAGTCTGACCAATTTATTGAAGTAGAATCAGAGGAAGAGTCTGAAAAGGTTAACGAGAATCTTTACAGAACAGTGGATGAACTTGAGCTTTCGGTTCGATCCGCAAACTGCCTCAAAAATGCCGGAATCAAACTTATTGGTGAGTTGGTTTCAAGAAGTGAATCAGAAATGTTGAAGACACAGAATTTTGGACGTAAGTCGCTAAATGAAATCAAGGATATCCTTGGCGAAATGGGGCTTACACTTGGGATGAAGCTTGATAGCTTTCCTGATCCTCAAATCATTGCACGTCTTCGTGGTGAGCGTAAAGAAGAAGACTAGCAGTAACAGCAAGAAAGGAACGATACAATGCGTCATAATAAAGCCGGAAGAAGATTGGGAAGAACCACTAGTCATCGAATTGCCATGTTCCGTAACATGGTAACATCTTTTCTTGAGCATGGACGAATAACAACTACCGATGCAAAAGCTAAAGAGCTTCGTCCAATTGCCGAAAAGATGATTACTCTTGGCAAGCGTGGTGATCTTCATGCACACAGGCTGGCAGCATCCTATATTCGCGAAAAAAGAGTTGTTACCAAGCTGTTTTCTACTATAGCGCCCCGTTATGCTGACAGATCAGGTGGCTATACTAGGATTGTCAAGCTTGGAAGACGTCCAGGCGATACAGCTTCTCAGTCATTGATAGAGCTGGTTGAGGAGAATTTTACCCCGAAACCCAAGAAGGTTCAGCCGGTGAAATCAAATCCTTTTCTGGTTAAGTCAACCCCTGTTGCAGAGTCACAGCCGGTTATTGAAGAGATAAAGACATCGATAGGTGAAGTTGAAGAGGTCTGTGAAGCAAAAGCTGACTAGGATCGACAAATCAGATATTATATGAGGGCACGGAGATTTTCTTTGTGCCCTTTTTATTGAGAAATTTGCATCCCAATTGCTCTCTCCTGTTTTCCGGCTGTTGTTGAGCCGGTGACATCTTCCTGTTTTCCAGGAGGTTACTTGAAAATCATACTCATTATTCTGGTTTATTTTGTTTGTGCCGGGTGCGGAAGCGATTTTGAATGGTTTCCAAAGTATGGGTCATTCAGTAACAGATCAACCGCTGGAAACGGAACTTCTCCTGTAACCAGTCCTGTTGGTACTGTTAAACAGATTATCCCTTTTCCTGCCGGAGTTACATGGATAACTGATCTTGTATATGATAAGAACAGCTCTTCATTCTGGCTACTGACAGGGACACCTTCAGCTCCATCTGCAATTGTTAAAATGAGTATAAATACAGGGATCCTTGTAGATCAAATAGATATAGCTGATCCAGGTAACCTGGTTGATGGCTGTTCAATGGCATATGACGGCAGTTCATTCTGGATTACCAGTAATGTCTATGATAACAGCGTAACCCCCAGAGTTCCGAAAAGCGAGATCTATCAATTCTCCAGTTTCGGCTTCTTGCTGAAAACATACCCATGTCCTCCCACAACTACAGGGTTTTGCCAGGGGCTTGCCTGGGATTCAACAACCTCTTCTTTCTGGGCTGCGGGGTCTGACAACAGAATACTTGAAAATTTCCAGTTTGCTAATGGAGCAGTCACTTCACACCAACCTTATGCTAATTTATGGGACACAAACGGGGTAAGCGATGCCGGTTTTGACAGCATAGCAAAAAAACTTCTTGTGATTAAGGGGGGAGTTGTTCAAGTAGATGCTTTCAACGGCACTGCTGGTAATAAAGTCAGTTTTACACCTCCCGGAACAGGGCGAGGAGACTGGGACGGCACTTATTTCTGGTTTATTGATAATTCCGCAAAAAAGATCAAGGCAGTGATTGTGAAATGAGTTTAGATTCCAGCAGCAAGGGAGACTCTTCTCATTACAGTTGTACTGGCCTGGCAGAGTCCATATTGGAGACTCTTGCAGCAAGTGGCAAAAATATAAAAAACCTTGCTATAGATGATCTGGCGCATCTCGATGAGTTGCATGTCCGTGGCAGAAAGGCAACTATAGAGCTGCTTGCAGGCGTTTCACTCGGGCAGGAGAGCCGATTGCTTGATATCGGCTGCGGCATTGGTGGTACAGCACGTTATCTTGCAACTACTTTTGGTTGCAGGGTAACAGGCATAGATCTGACTGCTGAGTATTGTCGTACAGCATCGCAACTCACTTCACTACTGCGTCTTGCAGATCTGGTTGACTTCAGCCAGGCTGATGCAACTTCACTCCCTTTTCCCGACTGCATCTTCGATGGTGTCTTGACAATTCATACAGCAATGAACATTTTGCAGAAGAGCATTTTTTACAGTGAAATCCGCCGGGTGATACGACCTGGGGGTTTTATTGCCATATACGATATTCTTGCCGGTGATGGAGGTGATGTACATTTTCCGGTGCCTTGGGCAAGAACCCCTTCTTGCAGTCATCTGGTCACTCCACAAGAATTGCGCAATTTGCTGGCATCCGCCGGATTCAGGGTTTTGCACTGGCGTGATACAACTGACGAGGGGCTACAGTGGTTCAGGCGTATTTCCGGGCGCTTGGAAAACAATCCAGGTCAGCCAGCCGGTGCGAATCTTTTTTTTGGGGGAGAGTTTCCCTTGATGGCAAGTAATCAGGTTCTTAATCTTGAGGAGCGGCGTATTATTCTTGCAGAATGCATTGCAGAGCCGATTTGACCCAAGCTTCAGTATGACGGCCATTTGGCCTTTATTAAGGTGTAAACCAGCAGTAGTTTATAAATTTCAATTTCAGAGTTGCATTAGAACATTTACAAGGAGCTTGTATGACCATGTACAATCCGATGCGCGAACTGCCTGCAGGATCGCGATACGGAAAAGGGGATATTCTCTTCATATGCGGTGAACTTTTCGGGCGCGGCTATGCCAATGGAGTTGTGGAAGAGGCCAGAAAACGCGGGATGTCGATCATAGGAACTACTGTAGGGCGTCGTGATGCTGATGGCACACTGAGACCTCTCTCTGTATCAGAGTTAAGTGAAGCAGAAGCAACTTTAGGTGGCAAGATCATTAATATTCCACTGGAAGCCGGTTTCGATCTGCAAGCGACAGGCAATGGTGGTTCTCCTGTTGATCAGCTTAAAGGGATAAAATCTGATTCCTGGGCAGATGTTCAACTTGATTGGAACAGTATAGAAGAGTCAAGACAGCTTGGATTGAGGCGTTTCAGGTCGAATCTGGCTCTAGCCATTCAAGAGCTTGAAAAGATGCTTCCTGAAAATTCGAATCTGCTATTCGCTCATATAATCGGCGGCGGTATGCCCAGAGCCAGAATGTTGATGCCTATCTTCAACAGAGTATTCAAAGGGCAGGGGGAGAGATATCTTTCTTCGTCAGACTTCTGGAACTCAGAACTTGGAAGACTTTGCAAGCTGAGTTTCGATGAAGTGACTGCCGATACATTTGCTCATCTGATAACAGCAACAGATTCTCTTAGAGAGGCCAGGATAAGTAAAGGCTCGAAAGTCGCATACTCTGCGTATGGCTACCATGGCTGCGAAGTACTTGTAAATGGCGAATATGTCTGGCAATCATACACTCCGTATGTGCCGGGGTGGGCAAAAGTCCGACTTGAGGAGATCGCTGAGGAGGCTGCAAAAAGAGGTATCGGTGCTACTGTCTTCAACTCACCTGAAATCCAGACTAATTCAAGTGCGATGTTCATGGGGGTCGAAATCCCTCTTTACATGTTTCTGGACGCATTGGAGAAGGAAGGTGCATGGAAGGTCTCATCAGAATTGCAGGGGGAGTGTCGGCGACTGCTTAAAGATGAGGTGAATATCAAGGAGATGCTGGCAATAGCAAACAGTTATCTTGCATCTCCGGAGCAGAGGCAATTCAGCAATATTGAAACATGGCCTCATCACAATACTCCTCAGCAGGCCGAATTAATGCTCAACTGTTCTGCTCACCTTGCGGGCATGAATAAAAACCCCAAAGAAATTGTATGTGCTGCTCTTTCAGCCGAGGTTGTAAAAGGGGTCGGCAAGATAATTCTTGACAGTATGTGGTTTCCGACAGCTCCTGTTTACTGGCTCAATCATGACATTATTGCAAGGAGACTGGCAGAGGATGAGTAGTCCCAAAAAACGGCAGTTAGCCACAGATAAAAGCCGATAACTGCCGATAAAACAGGAAAAACGTGAAAGAACTGGCTTCACCCATTTGGTTAAGGAGATTTATTTCACTGTTTTTGTTGTATAGGTAACAACTGTAGCTGAATATAGTACTGTTTCAGGGGGTGGGATTATGATTACAAGGTTTATCTCTTTAGCCTGCGGATTCTTGCTTTTAACCGCCTGTAGCACTGTTCCGATTACAGGACGTTCACAGCTGAATCTGATACCTGGAAGCTCCATGATGTCAATGAGCTTGCAGCAGTATGACACATTCCTGAAGGAGCATACTCTTAGTACTAACAGAGCGCAGATTGATATGGTTAAACGGGTGGGTTCACGCATCCAGAATTCGGTGGAGCGCTATTTTACCTCACAGGGGATGGGGTTACGCCTGAAAGAGTACAAGTGGGAGTTTAACCTGATTGAGGATAAACAGGTAAATGCCTGGTGCATGCCTGGCGGCAAAGTGGTTGTTTACACCGGCATCCTCCCTGTGACGCAAAGTGAAGCCGGTCTGGCAGTGGTCATGGGGCACGAGATAGCCCATGCAATAGCGGAGCATGGCAATGAGCGTATGAGTCAGAGTCTTCTTCTCCAATTCGGAGGAGCTGCATTGGGAGAAGCCCTTGCAGCCAAACCTGAAGCGACAAGGCAGCTCTGGATGTCAGCCTATGGAGTTGGGTCAAAGTACGGAGCATTGCTCCCTTACGGTCGCCTTCAGGAGAGCGAGGCTGATCGTCTCGGGTTGATCTTTATGGCTATGGCTGGCTATGACCCGGGTGAAGCAGTCTCTTTTTGGCAACGAATGGCATCACAAAAGAGTGGAAAGTCCCCACCGGAGTTTCTTAGCACACACCCGTCAGATGCTACCCGGATAGAGAATATCAGACGACTGCTTCCTGATGTAGGTAAGTACTATACGAAAGATGTTCTGCCTTCTGGTAAGGTTAAAACAGCTCCAAACAGATAGAACCCGCTATTGCTTCTACCTTGACTCTCCCCTTCTGATCATTTCACTTAATTATCCCTTGGACTGATAGCTGGTCGTCCAACTGCGTGCCGTAACGCTGCTGTTCCGGCAACTGCCAACCACTGGTAGATCGGTACCACCCAGAAAATAACCTTGTTTCGGGGATCAATGTGTATGAAGAATCCGTCGAG
>JANNRW010000140.1:0-11957 GCA_031401815.1 Geobacteraceae bacterium
GGCCTGCGGCTCACGCCCCAATCCACCGGCAATCCAGATATCATACAGGCAGCCATCAGCATCATCCCCTGCGAAAACAATCCCTACATCCTGAATCAGATAGCGTCCGGAGCTCGTATCTGCTTCGATCCCGACCTTGAACTTCTTCGGGAGACCCTCGAATCTTGGATTGCCGGTAAAGTGCCTGTGAATGCGGCGCGACAGAGACTCAAGCTGCGGGAATTCCACCGCATCCTGGCTGGAGCAGGAGATCCCGCGCACAGCCCCACCGCAAGCGCCACGGGAAGTCAGTCCGGACTTGGCAAGCGCCTGCTTTACAAGCAGGAAATGATTGCTTTTAACCCAGTGTATTTCCATGTTTCCACGGGTAGTCAAATGAATCAGACCCTGACCGAATCTGTCAGCTATGTCAGCTATGCAGTATGCCTGAACTGAAGAAAGCACCCCGGCAGGGAGCTTGATGCGCTGCATGAAATAACCTTCCTGCCGTTGCTGATATATCCCTTCAATGCGGAAATTTCCAGGAACCATAATCAATAATCCTCAATATTAATGATGAAGATTCAGAGCAGCTCATTCATGCTGCCGCTGCGAAACCCCTGCAAGTCAAGTGCAATATACGTAAAGCCGGCAGCCTTGAAATGCGCCACGACCTTTTCCCTTAAAGGCGCTTCTACAAGCCGCTGCATATCCTGGCTCTCCACCTCTATCCGTGCCGTATCGTCATGATAGCGAACCCGGAAGGTGGCAAACCCTTCACTGCGCAAAAAAGTTTCGCAAGATTCAACCTGCCGCAATCTCTGCACCGTAATGGTCGTGCCGTAAGGGAAGCGGCTGGCAAGGCAGGCCAGCGGTTGCCGGTTCCAGGTCGGCAGGCCAAGGGCACGGCTGGCAGCCCGGATTTCAGGCTTGGTCAGACCGGCCTCCAGCAGCGGACTTTTGATATTCATCTCTTCCAGAGCCTTGCGCCCCGGCCGGTAATCTTTCAGGTCATCAACATTGCTGCCATCCGCTATCACTGCTAGACCAAGCTCTCCTGCTATCCTGATTGCCCCCCCATATATCACCTGTTTGCAGAGATAACAGCGATTGACCGGATTGGCGGCAAATTCGGGATTTTCAAGTTCATCCGCCTCCAGAACGATATGACGGACACCAAGCTGCGCAGCCAGCTCCCGCGCCTCGGTCAACTCCCAGGACTGATGCAGAGGCGACGCCTCGGTAAAGGCGGCAGCCCGGTCGCCCAGGGTATCAACAGCAACTTTCAGGAGAAATGAAGAGTCAACACCTCCTGAAAAAGCCACCAGCACGGAACCATAACCTCTCAGAATCGAGGCCAGCCTGTCTAGTTTTTCATCCGGATCAGTTCTGTTCATTAACAGCTCCAGTGCTCATAAATTACTTTTCTATCCATCGCATTTACTGATTGGGGTAACACGAAAATACAACTCCGGCAAGAAAAGATCTCAGATTTGAGAAGGTAACGGGACAATCCAGGCACCGCCAAGGAGTCTGTCCTTGTCATAGAAGACAACTGCCTGTCCAGGAGTTACTGCCCGAACCGGCTCAGAAAACTCGACAAGTACCCGAGCTGCTGCAAGCAGAGTAACATGACAGATGACAGGTTCCTGCCGATATCGGATTTTGCAACTTACCGTGAAGTTTTCGCTTGTCGGCGGGACAAGCCAGTTGATCCTCTCGGCCATGAGCCGCAAGCTGTAAAGCTCTCCCTCCTGACCGACAACAAGCTGACGGGCACCTGTATCAATAGCAGTTACATAAAGCGGCTTCGGAGCAGCAATACCAAGTCCCTTGCGCTGACCGATGGTATGTTGATAGGTGCCCTGATGGTGACCGAGAACCTTCCCATGCCTGTCAACAATCTGGCCGGCAAGGTCAATATCAGACCTCTGCCGCTTTATAAAGGCAGCATAATCGTTGTCAGCAACAAAACAGATCTCCTGGCTCTCCAGCTTGTCCGCAACCGCAAGTTTGTATCTGGCTGCCAGATTCCGTACTTCGTGCTTGGTCAATCCTCCCAGCGGAAAAAGTACCGAGTTCAGCTGATCCGGGGTAAGGGTAAAGAGGAAGTAAGACTGATCCTTGGCAGGATCGACCCCTTTTTTAAGAATAATCCGGCCATCAGCGGCAACATCGCGCCGGACATAATGACCGGTGGCAAGATAGTCAGCCCCGAGTTCATGAGCCTTGGCCAGGAGCAACTGGAACTTCATTATTTCGTTGCAGAGAATACAGGGGTTGGGAGTTAAACCATTGAGGTAGGCATCGATGAAAGGCTCTACCACGGCAGACCGAAACTCATCTTCAAGATTGATGACATGGAAGTCAATGCCAAGCCTGGCTGCTACCCTGGCGGCATCCATTACATCTGCAAGAGTGCAGCAGGGGCGGAACGAGCCGGAAGCCTGCGCCTCTTCCCGCCCCTTGTCCCAGAGCTGCATCGTAGCACCTATCACTTCGTAACCCTGCTCCAGCAGCAGTGCAGCAGCAACGGAAGAGTCTACGCCGCCGCTCATGGCCACCAGCACCCGGCCAGACCCTCCCCTTTCTTCGGCAGAGAACATACTACTCGTCACCCTTCTCCAGTGTCAGCAGATAGTAGCCGTCCACCTCCACCAACCCAAGAAGCTTGTGCCCTTCGGCCTTCAGACTGCGCGGGACATTTTTCACTGCTTCGCCGTCATCAAGCAGGAACTGGATGGTTTCACCACAATCAACCATCTCCAGTGCCAGTTTGGCCTTGATAAAGTTGGTAGGGCAGCTGACGCCGCGCAGGTCTATGCTTTTCATCGGAGAATGCTCCTCTGGCCCACCTGGGTCTCAATTCGCTGAGGCGGGATGGTTGCAGCAACAACATGATCAGGGAACTTCTGCCGCAAAAGAGACAAGAGCGAATCCGGCCCTTCAAGGATGATTATCTCGCCGAGACGGATTCTCCCTTTTCCTTCTGCTTTCTCCTTGTACCACTCCAGAACCGTGGCGATAAAAGCAGTTACCTGCTCTTCGGGCAGGAAAGTCGCAAAGAGGGTTCCTACCAGCGGATAGCGACCCCATTTGCCGCCGATTCTGACGGTATAGCCCCGGCGAACAGCCTGCCAGGCTTCTGAAGGACAGACCTTGATGCAGTCACCGCACCATGTGCAGCGGTCAGGTATAAAGTCAGGGAGGTTGTTATCACCCATAACAATAGCGTCATCGGTACAACTTTTGACGCATAGGCCACAACCAAAACAGGCAGCCGGCACCAATTCAGGCCAGATCGCCCCCTGGAAACCGACGTCATTGGTGGCTGACTTGGGGCAGTCAAAGGGGCAGCCGGCAAAGCCGACCTTGAACTTGTGATGACCGGTCGGAGTGCCGAAAAGTTTTTGATCCACCTCCAGTGCCGACTTCTGGGTATCAACCAGACCGTTGGGGTTGTACTCGCAGCCGCCACAAGCAGTCGGCACACGGATACGGGCACCGCAGGAGGCAACCTTCTGGTCACCCTCCCCCAGCTCCGCCACAACAGCATCGAAATCCTTGAAATTCACATTGATAAGCTCCACTGACTGCCGTACTGAGAGGTGAACATTACCCTGACAGTATTTTTCGGCAACTTCTGCGATTTTTTTGAACCGCTCCACTGAGAGACGGCCGCCGGGAACCCGGAGGCGGACTGTGAAAAGATCCTTCCCCCGCTCCTTGATGAAACCGCCCGCCTTGAGGTTTTTCAGGTCAATGGCAGTGCTCTTTTTCTCTTCAGACATCTTCATTCTCCTCTATCAGATGACCGCAATCGGCTCAGGGGTGACAGCCCCACCTTCGATGCGGAACGATTTAACCTCCGGCCTTGCTCCTGCCAGAGAGACGATCAGATATGAGACATTCGGTGTCAAAGCAAGCCGGATATCCTCTTCTGAAGGCCGGGCCGGGGTTTCCGGATGTGAGTGGTAGATGGCCAGCATCTCCTTCCCCTTGGCACGCAGATCCTTGACCACCGCAAACTGCTCTTTCGGCTCCATGGTGAAATGTTCGTTGCTTTTATCAATGTTGGCCATGGGGTAGTGCTCGCTCACAAGGGCGTCTGCCCCTCCGAGCATGCCGCACGCCTCCAGCGGAAAGTCCTGCCGGGCATGGGATATGACGGCGTCGATAATGTTTTGCGGAATGATAAGCATAATAACTCCAGGTTGAGGTTAAGGTTAAGGTTGAGGAAAAGCAGTTCAGAACCTTCTTAACCTCAACCTAAACCTCAACCTGCTTCTCCAGATCGCAGACGGTCAGGGCATCAAGTTCATCGTGCAGTTCGGTGATGGTCGGATTGTCGCCGCAGACAGGACAGTTTGCCCTCCGTTTGAGCGGCACTTCGCGGAACTTCATCCGCAGTGCGCTGTAGGTCAGGAGCCGGTCGGTCAGCAGATCACCCTTGCCGAGCAGAAATTTGATCGCTTCGGTCGCCTGAATGGTACCGAGCACACCGGGCAGTACGCCGATCACGCCTGCCTGTGAGCAGGTAGGGATTGCATCTTTCGGGGGTGGTTGCGGAAAGATGCAGCGGTAACAGGCCGATTCGTGCGGCTTTACAGTTATTGTCTGGCCATCGAACTGGAGAATACCGCCATGAGAATACGGCTTGCCCGCCAGAACGCAGGCATCATTGATCAAAAACTTGGCAGCGAAATTGTCGGTGCCGTCAATAATGAAGTCATACTCAGCGATGATGCTGCTGATATTAGCCGCCGAGATCCACTCCCGGTAGGTTTTGACCCTGACGTCAGGATTGATCGCTTCCATCTTTTCCCGAGCAGACTCCACCTTGGCTTTGCCGATATCGGCAGTGAAGTGGATCACCTGGCGCTGAAGATTGGAAAGATCAACGTCGTCGGCATCAGCGATGCCTATGGTTCCCACTCCGGCTGCAGCCAGGTAAAGGGCGATTGGTGCGCCCAGGCCACCGGCTCCGATGATCAGCACGCGACCGTCAAAAAGCTTCTGCTGCCCCTTTCCCCCGACTTCCTTGAGAATAATGTGGCGCGAATAGCGCTCGATCTGGGATTCAGTCAGCATCTCAGCGACCTCCACCCATGAAGTAGAGGAACTCGATGGTGTCACCATCATTGACAATGGTGTCATCAAAAGTCGGCCGGTCGAGTATCTCGCCGTTCAGCTCCACGGTCACGTAAAGAGATTCCTTTACCTGTAGCTCGTCCAGAAGGGCGGTAATGTTGAGGCTCTCCTTGCCCTCGATGATTTCTGGTTTGCCATTGACGGTCAGTTGCATTCTTTTTCTCCTTTATTTAGACTGAAGGCTGAAGGTAAATCGACAAATTCACAGGAGTAAGTGATTTTACTAACAGTCTTCAGCCTTCAGTCTATCAACCTTTAGTTAAAGTGCGTCAAGAGCCCGGACAAAGTCCGTTATGATATCTCGGCTGTTTTCTATACCGACAGAAACGCGTATCAAATCTTCCGTTACCCCCATCAAGGACTTCTCTTCCTGATTATAGTCGGCGCAAATCGTGCTGGCAGGGTGAATTACCAGGGTTTTGGCGTCCCCGATGTTGGCCAGGTTCTTGGCCAGTTTTAGTCCGTTGATGACGTTGAAGGCAGAGGCTTTATCGCCTGTGCCGAAGGTCAGCAGGCCGCCATAGAGGCCGCCATAGAGTCTGGTTGCAACAGCGTAATGAGGTGAGTCCTCAAGGCCGGGATAACTGACCCAGGCAACCTTTGGATGCTTATCGAGAATCTGTGCCAGGGCAAGGGCATTGGAGCAGTGCCGCTCCATACGGAGCGCCAGGGTCTGAATCCCTTCAGTCAGGAGGAAAGAGTTGAAGGGGGCGGCACAGGCACCCAGATCCTTGTGGACAAGTTTGCGGCAACGAGCGGTAAAAGCGAAATTGCGGTACTTCTTGTAAAACGGAGCGAAATGCGAAAATCTGGGGTTGTCCCAGTTGAAGACACCACGATCAATGATGACACCGCCGATGGTTGTGCCGGTGCCGTTGATGTATTTGCTGGTTGAGTAGGCAAGGATGTCAGCACTGAGCTGGGTGCCATTGGCAAGATATGGAGTCGTGACCGTCGAATCGACCATGATGGGGATGCCGGCGGCATTGGCTATTGCGGCAAGTGCCGGGACATCAGGCACATCCAGCTTGGGATTGCCGACTGTCTCGACAAAAACCAGGCGTGTCCGTTCATTGATGGCGCTTCTGAAGCCATCAAGATCAAGCGGATCGACAAAACAGCTTGTGATGCCGTAATTGGAGAGAGTATCCCGAAAGAGAGAAAAAGTGCCGCCGAACAGGGACGATGACGACAGGATTTCGTCACCGCTGCGCAGAATGGTCAGAACTGCCGTGGTAATGGCCGCCATACCTGATGCCGTAACGATTGCCGCTCCGCCACCCTCCAGAATTGCCAGCCGCTTCTCCAGCGCCTCGGTGGTGGGGTTGCCGAGCCGAGTGTAAACCTGTCCGGGTTTGCGCCCGCGAAAAACATCCTCCAGAGCCTCAGCCGTGTCGTAGGCAAATGCAGATGACTGGACAATGGGGGTGTTGGTAGCGCCAGCCGGGCCTGGTTCAACTCCGCCGTGAACCAGAAGTGTTTCGAAGTGCAGTACTTGATCGGTCATTGCAGAGTCTCCAGCCTCTCCGGTCAGCTCAAGATAGGGATTTAATTCCACACAATCTGCTTTGAATCTTGATAATAAAAAAAGAGTGCAAAAGAGTCAAGGCAAATAATATAATGTCTATAATTATTATAGACTTCTATGTCTGCGTTGGCGTAAATGCATTAGCCGTGTTACTCATTATGCTTTCGCCTGCTGATAAAAAAGCCGGGGAGCGGCCTTTATCCGGCATCCCCGGCCTCCGTTTTCTGCTTAGTCCGGCGTAAATCAGGAAGATTTCCCGTTTTCAGCTCTCCCTGCGCGACCTGACCAGGCTTGACGAGCTAAATACCTTCAAACAGCGCTGTTGACATGTACCGCTCGGCACCGTCAGGGAGAATGACTACAATGGTTTTCCCGGCAAATTCGTCAAGATTGGCAAGACGTACAGCGACAGCAACGGCTGCTCCGCAGGAGATACCGACCAGCAGCCCCTCTTCCTGGGCAAGTCTCTTGGCAAACTCGATTGCCTCTTCACTTGATACCTGCTCCACCCGGTCAACTACCGACAGATCAAGCGTGTCCGGAATAAAGCCTGCGCCGATCCCCTGGATCTTGTGTGGACCGGGCTTGAGCGGCTCTCCGGCAAGTTGCTGGGTAATAACCGGACTCTCTTTTGGCTCAACTGCAACGGAAATTATTTTCTTGTTTCTGGTGTTCTTGATGTAGCGGGAGACTCCGCTTATAGTCCCGCCGGTGCCGACTCCGGAAACCAGAACATCGATTGCGCCATCGGTGTCGTCCCAGATCTCCGGGCCAGTTGTTTTCTCGTGAATGGCAGGATTTGCCGGATTTTTAAACTGCTGCGGCAGGAACCAGCGGGCTGGATCAGAAGCTGCTATCTCTTCAGCCTTGCTGATTGCCCCTTTCATCCCTTCTGCACCAGGCGTGAGAATCAGGTTCGCTCCAAGAGCGGCAAGTACCCTGCGGCGCTCAATGCTCATTGTTTCAGGCATAGTCAGAGTCAGGCTGTAACCACGGGCTGCCGCCACATACGCAAGAGCAATACCGGTGTTACCACTGGTTGGCTCGATGATCTCTACACCGGGCTTGAGAATGCCCCGCTCTTCTGCATCCCAGATCATATTGGCACCTATGCGGCACTTGACAGAGTATGCGGGATTGCGAGCTTCAATCTTTGCAAGGACTGTTGCCCTGGCACCCTGGGTGACATGGTTCAGACGAACCAGTGGAGTGTTGCCTATGGATCTTGAGTTGTCTTCGTAAATACGTCCCATGGTGATATCTCCTTTTATGTATGTTGTTGACTAGCCAGTTTAACCTATATTTAAAGTAGACTTATGACACAAAAAAAATCATATCGCGAAGTCGACTACTTTTTCACGTTTCTGTCGTTCAAATTCACTTCTCTGGAGCATATCAGCCACTGTTACAGTGTCAAGAACCGCCGAGACCGCACTGCTGACATCGGCCATAACCAGTTTTATTCCGCAGGTATCTTCATCAAGGCACTCCGGGCAGGTTGAATGAGCTGATACACTCAGGCACTGCACTGGCGCCAGATCCCCCTCAAAGGAGCGGACTATTGCCCCGACAGTCAGAGATGCCGGAGCCTTGGCAAGAGAGTAGCCTCCACCCGGCCCCTTGCGACTGGAGAGGATGCCGTTGTTTTTTAGGGTCAGGAGAATCGCTTCAAGGAATTTTTTAGGGATATTCTCGGCCACTGCAACATCGGCGATAAGAAAAGATTCCTTGTCAGAACTCCTTGCCATGTAGCTGAGCGCCTTGAGGGCATATTTGCTGCGCATTGAAATCATAAATATCCTATAAGCACTATAGTGTTTATATTTATATACTGCTCGAAGAGCTATGTCAACAATTAACTATTACTCCGCACCAGTGAACTGAAATGCTGGTGCACATGAACAACCTGTACCCCCAATAGGACAATCAGCCAGCTCAGATATATCCAGATCAGGAAAACAGGGAGCGCTGCCATGGTTCCGTATATTGCATTATATCTTCCCACCCCTATCTGAAAGTGAATATACCCCCACTGGGCGAATTGCCATAATGTCCCTGCCAGCAGGGCTCCACAGAGAGCTGAAGGGAGCCTGACCGTACAGTTTGGCAGCAGTATGTAAATAAGTGTCAACACTATCCAGATGATCAGATACGGGAGCAAGTGGAGGAGATTCATAAGAAAATCACCCATGTTGGATGCCTTGATGAGCCACTGCAAGATGGAACGGGTTTCAAGAAAGGTAGTTACTGTGAGCGCAGTAAAGACAAGCAGGGGGACACTTGCAACAATAACAGCATAGTCAAAGAGTTTGCGGTGGAGCGCATGTCGGTTATTAACTTTCCAGATCAGATTGAAAGCATCTTCAATACTGTTAAGCAGGGTTATTACTGTAAGAAACAGGGCAACAAGCCCGAATGTTCCGAGTGCCCTGAGGTTTGTGTTGTTGATGTATAGCAGAATGTTCCCGGCAACCTCTTTTGAGCCGCCGGAGAGTTGATCCATAAGAAGCGGAGCAACCAGATTATGAACCTCGAACTCTTGCAGGATAGCGAACAGGAGAGCCAGAAAGGGGACCATTGAGAGAATGCTGGTAAAGGAGAGTGCTGCCCCCCACAACAAGCCGCGATCATGACGAAAGCCTCTCAGCACAAGGAGCAGAAACTGAAGGGAGGTGACAGAGAGCCGTTGCAATAAGCTCAAATTATCAGGGTTGATTTCCCATAAACCTGCTTTGAAAAAATCCCTGATCCCCTGGCTGCCTCTTTTTTTATCGGCCATAAAGGCAATTCCCAAAAAAAGGGCGCACATAGTGCACCCTTCTTGACCCCTGTAATGTTGAATAAAAGGTTACGCCCCTTTAAGCCGCTCTTTTTCCTTCTCTATAGCCTCCTTGCCAGCTTCGATGGCGGAAGAGAGAATGCTCTTTTTCTCCTGGAGAATCTCCTTGCCGTCTTCAAGAGACGACTTGATCTTCTCCTGAGCTTCGCAGGAGTACTCCTTGATCTTGTCAATCGCGTCATCAGCCAGGTTCTTGATCCTGCCGCGCAGTTCGTCACCGGTCTTCGGCGCTGCGAGCAGTGCGATTCCGGCTCCTACGGCAGCTCCGGCAAGAAAAGAGAGAAGCACTGCACCAACGCTTGCTCCATTATCATTATTAGCCATAATCTGTTACCCCCTTTTTTTTGTGAGTTTATCAATCAGAATTGAACCTGCAACCTTTGCTCCGGTCATCCAGAGAGAGGATCTGGTCAAAAGCTCTGCCGCTCCGCCAACTACGGTGCTGATCGTTCTCAAGCCACGCCCCGCATCGCCAGCCGCAGCCATAAACACCTTTATGTCATTGACGTTTTCAGCAGCACCGTCAGTAATGATTTTAATATCAGCCAGAGCTTCATTCAGATCCTTGAGAGCCGGCTTGAGTTCGGCATCCAGGGTCGAGATGAAATCACGCGCAGCAGAAGCTGTCTTGCGCAACTCAAGTATCAGTGGAACCAATGTTACAACTATTACAATCACTCCAACTGCAACTACAACAGCTGCCAGATTAATCAGGATCATAAAAGTCAGCCTCCATGCGAAGTAAAATTATACCCCGGCTTTAAGAAAAAACAATATCAGCTCTTTTTTTCTTCATCCTGCCTGGTCGGCTTTATCTCAATCTCGTCCTTGCCGTCAGCAGCGCGCTTGAAATTTCTGATGCTTTTGCCAATGGCACCACCGATTTCCGGCAGTCTCCCGGCACCAAAAACCACCAGTACTATTACGAGAACAACTATCAACTCCGGCATTCCAAAACCAAACATGACAACCTCCGCTCCCTGAAGATGTCGGCAAGTATTGCATTAACATCCACAAAAATCAAGCTGCTATGCATCCCGAATTTGTCAACATTCTGCCTGATGTGATATATAGACTGATAATGAATGAATTTCTCCTGAAATCTGAACACAAGCCTTGCGGAGATCAGCCCGCCGCAATCGAAAAGCTGGTTGTCGGGCTCAACGCCGGAGAGCCCCACCAGGTGCTGCTCGGCGTAACCGGATCAGGCAAAACCTTTACCATGGCGAATGTGATTGCTGCAACAAATCGTCCGGCGCTTGTCCTTGCCCCGAACAAGACGCTTGCTGCCCAACTTTATGATGAATTCAGGGAACTCTTTCCCGAAAATGCAGTTGAATATTTTGTCTCCTACTACGACTACTACCAGCCTGAAGCATACCTGCCTACCACCGACACCTTTATTGAAAAAGATTCCGCCATTAATGATGAAATTGACAAATTGAGGCACTCGGCTACAAGGAGCCTTCTTACAAGACGGGACGTCATCATCGTTGCTTCGGTCTCCTGCATCTACGGTATCGGCTCACCTGCAGAGTACGAGGCAATGCATATTTTCTTCCATACCGGAGAGGAACTTGGCAGGGACAGCCTCCTGGAGAAGCTGGTCACGATCCAGTATGAAAGAAACGACATAGATTTTCATCGCGGCTCTTTCAGAGTACGGGGTGACAGTGTCGAGATCTTTCCGGCTCATGATGACGAAAAAGCGATCAGGGTCGAGTTTTTCGGTGATACGGTAGAAAATATCTCGGAAATCGACCCTTTGCGCGGCCTGGTATTGAATCGCCTCGCCAAATGCGCCATTTACCCTGCATCTCACTATGTTGCAACCAGAGAGACACTGGAGAGAGCTGTAGAGGAGATCAGGGTCGATCTTCTTGATAGGCTCCAGTGGTTCAGGTCAGAAAACATGCTTGTTGAGGCACAGAGGCTTGAGCAGAGGACAATGTTCGATCTGGAGATGATGGAAGAGATGGGATTCTGTCAGGGGATAGAAAACTATTCGCGCTACTTTGACGGGAGACTGCCAGGAGAAGCGCCATATACGCTGATTGACTATTTTCCGGACGACTTTGTCCTGTTTGTTGATGAATCCCACATAACCGTGCCGCAGACAGGGGCGATGTATCGAGGAGACAGAAGCCGCAAGGAGACCCTGGTAAACTACGGATTCCGGCTCCCTGCTGCGCTCGATAACCGTCCGCTCAATTTCCAGGAGTTCGAGGCAAAGATCAGGCAGGCAATTTATGTCTCGGCAACACCTGCGGATCATGAACTGGCCAGAAGCGGCGGCATCATTGTGGAACAGGTTATCCGTCCGACCGGACTGCTTGACCCGGTAATTGAGGTTCGCCCGGCAATTCACCAGGTTGACGATCTGCTGCATGAGGTCAGAAAAACTGCCGGGCTGGGTGAGCGGGTGCTGGTGACAACCCTGACCAAACGGATGTCCGAAGA
>JANNRW010000141.1:0-10913 GCA_031401815.1 Geobacteraceae bacterium
CTCTGTTCCCCGCACGAGCGGGGATGAACCGTCACGACTGTAAATTTGACCGGTACCAGCAGACTGTTCCCCGCACGAGCGGGGATGAACCGAGGCATTGACGCATGGCTAGAGCCACCAGACGCTGTTCCCCGCACGAGCGGGGATGAACCGCCTTGCCGTCGAGAAGGGCTACTTGCTTACCGCTGTTCCCCGCACGAGCGGGGATGAACCGGGGGCTACCGTTTACCAGTATCGAGGCATACTCTGGTCCCCGCACGAGCGGGGATGAACCGTAGTACTTCCGATCATCCTCACCGGTCAGTTCCTGTTCCCCGCACGAGCGGGGATGAACCGTTTCTTAGATTTATAAAAGGAGAGGTTTTGATCTGTTCCCCGCACGAGCGGGGTGAATTCTGGGGACACTTTACTTAACTCCCACTCACCCCAACCCCAGCCACAACAATCGGAATCTCAAACATAAACCCCAGATACGGCAGCTCCCGCGCGGCCTTCTCGTAACTCATCATCCCGGAATAGACGGGCGAGCGCTCACTTGCCGAGTTCTCCCGCGCCCGCTTCTGCCCCAGTTCGCAGAGGAGCGCCGCAAATGATGTGGTCGGACAGAGGAGCAGGCCGAGCCTTTCGTATATTTCGTGGACCAAAAGGGCTCTCATTTGCTGAATTTTCTACCATAAACCATCTTTAATAGCCACAGCTATCAGGTATTTACCAGATTTGGTATCCATTTCTTTCAGAGGATCTCAATCCTCCCCGGCATCATTGAAGCCGATGGAATTAACCTGTAAGCAATCCTTACAACTTCAAATTTCCTGTGTGTAATTTCTCTGCGCGAAATTACGTATTGCGTGGACACAAATTTCCCCCTGGAGATGAACTATTCGGGATTTTCGAATAGTTCAAAGTAAGGCTGAAATGAACTACCGAGGTATCCTCGGTAGTTCCGACCGTCTGGAAATCACGGAAAGTTGATGTTTGCAACAAGCTGTTGCAAAAAATGCAACAACTGGATTCCCATACTCATCAGAAAGATGTGACGAGCTTTGCCGATGGCCGGGACAGACTTCCTGATATGCCGGTGTCGTTTGCGACGGAGAAGAGATTGTCTTCAACGAGTAGGGTTAAAACGAGGCAGGCAGGGTAGAAGGGTTGATGCTTGACCGGCGGGTCTGAGTTATTAAGGAATCCTGAATAGCTGGAAAGGGGGGTGGCAAAATGCCCCCACCCTTTCCAGGGATGGGTACAATTTGTACCTACCCTTGAAATGAACCGTACGAATATATCGTACGTATGAATAGTCAGGGGCAGTGTTGTTCAGATCTGTTCCGGCCACTTGCGGGATGTGTGGTAGACGCGAAGGATGACGATGATGGAATTCTTACTCGATAGGGGACTATATAGGGGAGACCGGTAATGACGAGCTCCCGGGTGTCAGGAACTCTGCCGGGGCGAGCCGTTTCAGAGAATTCAGCGAGAGTTTCGGCGGCGGCTATGATCTTGAGTACCGCATCAACGGCGGCGGTGGGGTTGTCCTTCGCAATGAACGTTTCGACGTCGAAGAGGTCGCGACGTGCTTTACTTGTCCACTTTACCTGCACGGCGCGTCTCCCATTCCAGCTTGATATCTTCGTGGGCGATAAGGTTGCCGGAGTCCGCTTCCTCCAGGGCTTCCCTGATCCCTTTGATCTGCCACTCTTCGACAGAAAGCATCTCCTCAACAGCGTTTGTTATCAGGGCTGAACGGCTGCGATGAGTAGTCTTAGCAAGATGATCCAGACGAACTTTAGTCGGTTCCGGCAGCTTTACGGATATTGATGCGCTTCTCATGGCAACCTCCCTAAACATGGCAGAACAATATCAGAAACAGGCGATTGTATAAAGGCAAATAGCAGACAGGAGCCAATCCATGACCGACTGTAAAATACAGGGCGAATACTGACTCACAACAAGCCAAGCACCCCTTTAAGGCTATGCTCCACCGCCGCCATCTCTTCAATGGTGAGGGTGGTGAGCGGGCCTTCTCCGAGACGATCCCTGTCGAGGGCGCGGGGTTGATCAACGATTACCTGGCAAGGTTTGAGAAGGCGGTCACGTGGCTCTATCATGATGCGCCATCGTTTGAAAGAGGGATAGAGCTGTGTGGTAAGTGGCAGGACGACAACCATCGGGGTGCCGATTGCCGTGAGGGCGTTGTCCTGGATAATCAGAACCGGACGAATCTTGCTAATTGCTTTAAGTCAAGCGCTGCTTCAGAGCGAATCAGGTCAGGAAATGTATTGACTTAAATTTAATTGAGGAGTAATAAAGGACAAAAATGATCTTAAAGGGTTTTTGAGATGATGGAGTTAACCCGTAAGGGCGAATATGCAATCAGGGGTATGGTATATCTTGCGAGGCAGCCAGCCGGGAAAGTGGTTCTTGTGAGCGAAGTTGCTGAAGCAACCGGAGTCCCCCAGACTTTTCTTGCAAAAATCTTCCAGAGTTTTGCCAAAATCGGACTGGTAAACTCTTTCCGTGGTACTGGCGGCGGGTTTCTTCTGGGACGTCACCCCTCCAGAATTACTCTTCTTCAGGTGGTGGAAGCTGTTGAAGGCTCAATAAATCCAAACCGCTGCCTTACCGGAGAGGGGAGTTGTGAAAGAGCTCCGGAGTGCACTGTTCACCCTGTCTGGCAGAGAATACAGGGTGAAATTGCTGCTATTCTTGATTCTGTAACACTTGAACATCTTGCAAAGGAGAAAAAATAGGGCATCTTTTTTTGTCCGGTTATGAAGCAAGGCAAGTATTGAACCCAAAAACGGCAGTCAGCCACAGATAAAAGCCGATAACTGCGGATAAAACCTGAAAAATGTGAAGGAACGGACTTCACCCATTTGGTCAGGTATTTATCTTTGATATGTTCATGAATTATCAGTGATTATCCTATTTATCCCAGTTCCAAATGCTTTTTAAACGTTTAAAATATAGCATGAAAAAAGGCCGGTCGAAATTTCAGACCGGCCTTTTTTGTTAACATTTTGACCAGACTTTATTTGAATGTCTTGAGTACGTACTCTGCAATCGCCCTTGCATCCTTGTCGGAGATAGTTTTACTGTCGAATTTGGTCATTCCGGATCCAGGGTTGCGCATATTCTTCACAATCCCTTTCCACTCTTTGATCCCCTTTTTCTCCAAATCCTTTTTGTGCAGCGTACTGGTGGGCTTGATTATATTACCACCAGATGGATGACAAATATTACAGTGCTGCTTGAAGAGTTCCTCGCCGGTGGCAGCCAGGGAGATTGTGGCGGTTGCAATAACAAAAATGGTACTGGCGATAATTGGCAGCAGTTTTTTCATGTGGCTTACTCCTTAAAGTGAAATGATGACGATATGGATGTCAGCAAAACTATAGCATAGTTTGGCTGACATCTATAGTGGTTGAACCTGAAATACCTTTTGCAGTAACTGTTTTCCAGAGATCAGGGAAATAACGACTCGAAGCAGATTGCTCCGAAAATGGTTAGAAGATAGACCAGGGATGCTCGGAATCCCTTGCGGTAAGCATGGGTCAGATAGAGTGAGCGGGCGGAATAAAGCAGGAGTATGGCTCCTGATACAGATGCCGCAATATGATAAAAGGTTGATAAAGAGCCGGTTATGCCTATGGCAATGGTTAATGGGGGGAGGATAGCTGTTGTTGCCATAGTTAGATTTCTGGTCAGTGGCACACCATGAGTGAGCGGCAGAACCGGAATACCGGCTCTTGCATACTGGTCGCGGCAGTCAAGAGCCAATAGCCAGAAATGAGGGAGTTGCCAGATAAAGATAAAAAGTGCGAGCAGAAGAGGTGGTGCGGTAATTGGAGTGCTGACCGCCATCGCTCCGATCAGTGGCGGTAGCGCCCCCGGAATCCCTCCGGCCAGAACTCCCCAGGGGGAACAGCGCTTGCCCCAGGCGGTGTAGAGCAAAAGATATGAGAGACAGCCGATTGCCAGCAGGAGAAGCGCCATTGGAGGAGCAGTCAGTGCGCCCAGGATCAGTCCCCCCCCCATGAGTATCAATGCAAATGCAAGAGCCTGGCAATGGCCGACAGTTTCAAGTGCACGACAACGCTGATCAAGACGCGACATATGACGGTCTGTCTCAGCGTCGAGTATGTTGTTCAGCACTGCAGCGCCACCTGCTGTCAGGGCAATCGCAATAAGGATCGGGCAGATGGCGGCAGCTACAGGCAGCGCGGGAGAGGCCAACAGCACTCCGGCCAGACCGGCCAGTACTTCGGCAAGGACAATGCCCGGTTTGGCCAGTCTGAAGAGCGCCACTGACCAAGCAGCTCTTCGATCCGGGGAGAAGGCCGGATGAGCGGCAAGAGATAGCCCGGAACTGAAGGGGGGCGGTATTGCTCCTGTTTTTGTCTGCAATGCAGCAGTATCTGTCACTTGCAGGCTCATCTGACCCCCTTCAGGAACTCCACAAGAGCCTGTAGCTCTTCCGGCGACAGGTCAGTGTAAGCAGGCATGATAGGCTGGAACCCTTTGACTACATCAGCCCTGGGATCATTGACTGCGCGGCGCAGATACTCTTCATCAACTGTGACAGTACGCTCCTTTTCCCCGGAGACAACTGTCACCTGCCGTCCCATTATCCCCTTGAAAGTCGGGCCGATCCCGGTAGAGCCATCCAGGGTGTGACAAGCCAGGCAACCCTTGTCTGAGACCAGATTTCTGCCGTCCGGCTTTGCGACTGAGCCCTGGGTCGCCCCCTCTTGCAGCCATCTGGCAAAATCTTCTGCGGGGAGGGCTTCCACGGTCGTTATCATGGAGGCATGACCAGTTCCGCAGTGCTGGGAACAGAAGAGATCATAAGATCCCGGTCTGTCGGCTACGAACCAGATATGGTTTTTCATGCCGGGGACTATGTCCCGTTTGACCCGGAACGCAGGTACAAAGATTCCATGAATGACATCCAAACTAACCAGATCAACTGAAACCGGTCTGCCGATCGGCACGTAGAGCTTTGGAGAGGTTTTACCGTTTGCGTAACTGAAACTCCATGACCAGGTGCGAGCTGTTGCTGTAACTGCCATGGCTCCTTTGGGAACAGTGCGGAGTACCAGATACTCCTTCCATCCATACCAAAACATGGCCATTACCAGCAGGGTTGGCAGGAGAGTCCAGACGAACTCCAGCCAGAAGTTTGATTCAACCTGTGAGGTTGGCAGCGGTGCCCTGGAGCGGTGATAACGGCTGACAAAGATCACCATGGTCACGGCAATACCGAGAAACAGCACCAGGCAGGTGGCGAAGAGGAAAATGAATACCGGGTCAACAGCGTCGCTGGTGGATATGAGGCGGTTTTGATCCACGTTATCCCTCTTGGCGGTAGAGTACGTCGAAAAAAGTAAATCCGATGAAGATGGCCAGGGTTAAGAGAGCCAGGAAGAGGAGCCAGCGGAGCAGCCGACCTTCATACTTCATATGCATGAAGATGGCTATGACCAGCCCAGCCTTTACAGAGGCGATGATCAGCGCCCCGAGCACCTTGAAGCCTCCAAGTTCGAGGCGGGTGATGCCGACGGTCAATCCGGTCAGTGCCAGGAGCAACAGCCAGATGGCAGTAAGTTTGCCGTAGCTGACTATGTGGTGTTCCGGTTCATTCATGGGCAACCCTTTACAGCATTAGATAATAGAGCGGGAAGATAAAGATCCAGATCAGGTCTACCAGGTGCCAGTAAAGAGCACTGTTTTCCAGCAGGATACTGTTTTCCGTATTGACCGCACCGCTCTTTACCCTGGCAGCGATCCAGGCCAGCAGCAGAGCGCCTATCAGTACGTGCAGGCCGTGGATACCTGTGGTCATGAAATATAGGGCAAAGAAGACAGACTCACCGGGGGCTCCGTTTTTCAGCAGTTCCGAGCCGGGGTAGATGCCGTGACTGATCTTGGCGCTCCACTCGACGTACTTGATGGCCATGAACGCGGCTGCGCAGGTAACTGTGCAGCCAAGCATCACTATTGACCGTCGTGGATCACCCTTCTGAAGAGCAGTGAGTGCCATGGCGGCAAAAAGGCTGCTGGTCAGCAGGATGAGAGTGTTCGCTGTTCCCATGATCCAGTCAAGTCCCCTTCCACCAGCTGCAAAGTCCAGCGGATAGCGGTGGAGGTAGACTGCGTAGAGGAGGAAAAGCCCGCCAAAGAGGAGCAGCTCAGTGAAGAGGAAGAGCCAGATGCCGAGCTTGGCGCCGAAATAGTCTTTTTCTCCGGCGTGACTCATGGCACCCCCGTCCGGCTGTAATCATACGGGCCGTGAGTTACAACCGGCTCTTCAGCAAAGTTTTCAGTTGGCGGCGGGGTAGGGGTGCTCCACTCAAGGGATGCTCCCCCCCAGGGGTTGGTTCCGGCAGGTTCACCTTTCAGCAGGCCATGAAAAAGGTTGACCAGCAAGATAACAAGACCTGTAGCCAGTATCCAGCTGCCGACAGTTGCCAGGAGGTTCAGGTTGGCAAATTCAGGGAGATAATCGTAATAGCGCCGGGGCATCCCTTTCATCCCGAGTACCTGCATGGTGAAATAGAGTATGTTGAAACCGGTGAACATCAATGCCCAGGCGATTATGGCAGGTCTCTCCCTGTAAAGTCGGCCATAGAACTTTGGGAGCCAGTAGTGCATGGCTGCAAAGAAGGCAAAGCCGGTTCCACCGAACATGACGTAATGGAAGTGGCCAACTACGAACTGGGTGTCATGGACATGGACATCGGTTGCAGCTGCGCCCAGTATCAGACCGGACAGGCCGCCGATGGAGAAGAGGAGGATGAAGGAGAGGGCGAAGAGCATGGGGGCTTCCAGGGAGATGGAGCCCTTGTAAAGGGTCGCAATCCAGTTGAATACCTTGATTGCAGAAGGGATGGCAACAATGAAGGTGAGAAAGGAGAATACCATGACAGCTGTGTCACTCATGCCACTGGTGAACATGTGGTGTCCCCAGACAAGTGAGCCGGCAGCGGCAATGGCCAGACTGGAGAAGGCGATCATCTTGTAACCGAAGACAGGTTTGCGTGAAAAGACCGGAATTATGTCAGAGATGACCCCCATGGCAGGCAGGATCATGATATAGACTGCCGGATGGGAGTAGATCCAGAAGAGGTGCTGATACATGATCGGATCCCCCCCCATGCCCGGATCGAACAGACCTGTGCCAAGGAGCCGCTCGGCCATGACCAGCACCAGGGTAATTGCGAGGATCGGCGTAGCCAGAATTTGTACCCAGGCAGTGGCGTAGAGCGACCAGACAAAAAGGGGGAGCCTTCCCCAGGTCATCCCCGGAGCCCGGAGGCGGTGAATGGTGGTGACAAAATTGAGACCGGTCAGAATGGCCGAAAAACCGACAATAAAGACTCCAAACACGGCAAGGGAGACATTGGTGCCGGTACGTGCGCTGAACGGCACATAGAAGGTCCAGCCGGTATCCGGCGGGCCGCCACCGGTAAAGAGCGAGGCAAGGACTATCAGGGCTCCACCCATGTACAGCCACCAGGAGAGGAGGTTCAGACGCGGAAACGCCACATCCCGTGCGCCGATCTGGATCGGCATCACCAGGTTGCCGAAAGCACCTGGAAAACTCGGGAGGATGAAGAGGAAGATCATTGTTACACCATGCACGGTGAAGAGTGCATTATAGGTCTGTGGCTCCATTATGGTTCGACCCGGAGCCATCAACTCGATTCGAAGCAGCAGCCCGAGAAGTACACCGACTATGAAGAAGCCGAAGGTGGAGAAGAGATAGAGCAGGCCGATCCGCTTATGGTCGGTGGAAAAAATCCAGGCAGAAATGCCGGTCTTGCCGGTATCGTTCCAGAAGCTGGAGGGGGCGGGTGTGACTGGAATCATGGCTTTTCTCCGGAAGATGTAGTTCGCTTTGCGCCGGTAAAGAGCAGGTAAGCGAGAAATCCTCCTGCGCAGAGGATTACAGTTGTTGCACCGACTTTCAGAAGATTGAATACATAGGTCTTGCCGATGGGATCGTAGGTGAAGCAGAAATCCATCATTTTGCGAATCGATTTTCCGGCCACACCGCTTCTGGCTTCGGTAATGGCCAGCGCCAGATCCTTGGGGAGTACTGTCACACCGTAGAGGTAACGGATGATTACCCCCTCCTTGTTCACAATGATGCTGACAACCTGGTGAGAGAAGTCTGCTCCTCGCCGCTGAAAGCGGAAACCGACACTTTCGGTGAATCGTCTGATTGCCGCAGCATCTCCGGTAAGGAACCGCCAGCCCTCTTCAGGAAAGGGTTTACGAATGGCGGTCAGATAAGTGTGCCTGCTTCGGGCGGCCATCTCCGGAGTCTCCTGCTCGTCAAAACTAATGGAGATGACACGGAAATCCTTAACCGGAGTCTGTTCAATTTTTTGCAGTGCAGTTGCCATGCGTGTCTGCAGAACGCTGCAGACATTGGGACAGCGATAATAGACAGGCAGGATTATGGTCGGGCCTGTGATCAGCTCGGCAAGTGTTACAGCTTTACCACTCTCATCAAGAAAGGTGATATCAAGAGGGATCTTTTCTCCAGGATGTTCATCGATTCCTGCTGTGAAGCTCTCTGATTGTGAAGCACTATTGAACTTCGCGTCTCCATTGGAAGCCGCGCAGAGCAGAGTGAGGAGCAGCGCCAGAAGCGATATGATAATAAGTTGTCGTTCATTTCGGGAGTTACGCACAGTAGTTCCGCTTGAAGAGAGTAACTTGCTGCTCCTGCAATTAACCTAGAAAAAGCATTTGCCACTGAGACACAGAGACACGGAGATAAGCATTACAAAGAGTTAGACTATAAAAGCGGTTCAACTCATTTTCACCTTTCAGGTTATGCTTTGGATACAAAAAAGCTCAGTGATTTCCTCTGTGTCTCAGTGTCTCTGTGGCGCAACTGTTGTTTTTAAGATTAATGCTGTCCATAGGTTTTTTTGAGCAGATAGAGGAGCAGGGCAACCAGTAATACCCCTGCCACGGCGAATGCTCCGATCAGCTTGCGTTTACGCAGCTGTTCGTCAATGCTCCCGAGAGTAGTGGAAAGCTTCTGCAATTCAGCCTGGATTCGAGCTGTTTCAGCGCCTACCCTGGTGGTATCTATCGTATGAAACAGCGCATGGAAGCTGTTGCGTACCGCAAACAGACCTTTTTCCAGCCGGTCGGTGTCAACCCCCTGCTGCTTGAAAGCAGCAATTTCGCCATCAATAACCTGGATTCTCTTCTCTGTCTCTGACATTGCAGCTCTGATTTTTTCCGCCTGTTCAAAGCTGTGACAACGGCTGCACGACTTTTCGTTGATAAGAGCCAGGGTCGCTTTAACGATCATGTGGTTGCCGTGGCAGGTAACACAGGTCGGCCCCCCTTTCCCCACTGCCTTGCCGTGCAGGCTTGCCTCGTACTCTTTTAATATTCCTACATGACAACGACCGCAAAAGGCCGGAATATCCCGCTCCTTCGGTACCCCGAGAAAGCCGCGCAGAGGGCTCATGGCATTGAGGGAGTCTTTCGGGTCTCCTCCATGGCATGAGTCACAGGTGATGCCGTTTTCGTCGTGGATGCTCCCTCTCCAGAGCTTGACCGGTTCGCCGTACTTGCCCGGCAGTTTACCGTGGCACTCAATGCAGACGATCTCTCTTGATGCTTCTGCGACTGCTTTTCCCTGTGCCACCACCATCAGCGCAAGCGCCAGAGTAAATATGAATATGATTCGGAATCCGGTTTTTACAGGCAAGCAACTCTGTCTCATGAATAGTGCCCCCAGATAGTAAGACCAAGCCAGAGAAGGATGCCACCCACGGCAGCTGCCATGAAAAGGGGTCGTTTCAGGGGGTGGCGCTCTCTGCTTCTGTCGATGAACGGGAGGAGCGCCAGAAAAGTCATTGCCATCCCTTGTATCGACAAGCCGACAAATTCATTGGGGAAGATTTTAAGCGTCTGGTAATTGGCCAGAAAGTACCATTCCGGCTTTATATGAGCCGGGGTCTGCAATGAATTTGCAGCAACAAAGGACTCTTTGGTGAAGAAGAGATAAGGGTCAAAAAAGAGCACTGACAGGAACAAGGCAAGATAGAGAGCAATAGAGATGCCATCCTGCAGTATATAGTCAGGAAAGAAAGGGGTGCCGCCCGGATGATCTTCGTAGCGATAGGCATCACCTTTCCACTGGTTTTTGCTATCCTGAAGGCCAAAAGGTGGGGTTGAAATGCCTGTACGCTTCAGGAAAAAAAGATGAGCGCCGATAAGCCCGGCGATGGCCAGCGGGATCACGGCGACATGCAGTGCGAAAAAACGTCCCAGCGTTGCCGGGCCGACAAGCTTGCTGCCGCGAAGAAATTCCACCAGATATTGGCCGACAAACGGGATTGAGCTGACACTGTTGGTGGCCACGGTAGTTGCCCAGAATGAGAGCTGACTCCAGGGGAGCAGGTAGCCGGTAAGAGAAATAGCCATGACCAGGTTGAAGAGGATAAAACCGGAGAGCCAGTTGAGCTCCCTCGGACTTTTGTAGCTCCCCATGAAGAGCACTGAAAGCATGTGAAAAAGAAGGATCAGCACCATCATGTTAGAGCCAACAGCATGGCACATCCGGATCAGCCAGCCAAAGGGTACTTCATTCATGATGAAGGAGACACTCTTGAATGCCTTGTCTGCGTCCGGGACGTAATAGATCAGCAGCAGGATACCGGTAACAACCTGCATCCCGAAAATGAAAAGCAGGATGCTCCCCATTGAGTACCAGATATTTATGTTGCGAGGCAGAAGGTAGCCGGTAAGCTCCTTCGCCACAATCTCGCGGATCCCGATACGCTGATCAAGCCACTCTGTAAACTGTCTGAAAAGTCCCATGCAGCCTCCGCTTCAACCTACTGTTATGACGCCATTGGCGACGACAAAGGGGAGCCTTG
>JANNRW010000142.1:0-7467 GCA_031401815.1 Geobacteraceae bacterium
TTATTTCCAAGGACTTGAAAAACTGAAACTGGTAGCCTGAAACCAGAAAACCACAACAACCAAGGGGCATTGCTTATTTCACCCTTCAGGCTGTCTCACTAAGCCCGGCCACCTCAGATACCTATTAATTACAGCGGGAAAGATTAATGTAAGGCTAAAAAACATGATTAACAGACTGAAAACATTAATGATTATGATAGCTGCTGCACTTGTTTTCTCAGCGGGTTCTTCTGTCGCAGCAGAGAATTCCGGACAAGGTGCAAACCTCCTGTTAGCAACTTACCGTGATAATCTGAACAGATTGGAAAATAACAGTTTCGGGATTCCTCTTTTTCTGGAGTCATATGAGAAGGCCAGCAGAGTTCATGTGGATGTCTACGGGATCTTTGATTATCCTTTCAACAGCGTTGTCAGTGTGCTCATGGTTCCTGCAAACTGGTGCGATATCGTACCCCTGCATCTTAATGTCAAGGCATGCACTTACAAAGATCTGCCTGATTACTCGCTCCTGACTTTTTATGTCGGTCGAAAAGTCTATCAACCTTCGGAAGAGACACGTCAGGTTATTTACCGTTACCGGAAAGTTGATCAGCAGCTGGGGTATCTGGATATAAATCTTACTGCCGATGCAGGCCCATTCGGGACTAAAGATCACAAGATGAGATTCGAGGCACTGCCTCTGAAAGGAGGGAGGACTTTTGTGCATGTCAGCTATGAATACAGTGACAGTGCGGCGCTACGCCTTGCGGCAAAGATATATTTCGCTACTGTCGGACGGGGCAAGGTCGGGTTCACGGTGACCGGAGCAGACGAAAGCGGCACATCAAAACTCATTGGCGGGCCGCGCGGCTCGATTGAACGTAACGCTGTTCGTTACTATTTTGCGATCCAGGCATACATGAATTCATTGCGCTATGCAGAAGATAAGCGTTTCACTATGAGCATCAGCGACTGGTACGATCTTACCATTCGTTACCGGAAACAGCTCTATGATCTGGAGAAAAAAGATTATCTTGCTTTCAAGATAAATGAGCACAGGAACCAGCTGAAGCTCCAGCGTCATATCGGCAAGGGTCTTATGTGAAGTGACTGTCAAATTAGCTATTTTCAACAGCCGAACGAATGTATATACAATATTGTAGATACATGTTATAAACAAGGCATGAAATTCACTTGGGATGAAAACAAAAACAAACGCAATATCAGAGATCATAAACTGAGCTTTGAAGTCGCGCAATTTGTTTATGACGACCCGCTACACATCAGCAGACAAGATAGAGTTGAGAACGGGGAAGAACGCTGGCAAACGATAGGCCAGATTGCCGGAAGGTGCATAATATTAGTCGCACATACTTTTCCCGGACTTGATGAAGTGCGGATTATATCGGCCAGAAGGTTAACGAAGAGAGAAAGGAAACGCTATGAAGAAGGAACTTACTAAAGCGCAGCTTGCCGAATTAGAGACGTTGGAAAGCATGCCGGATGAAGATATATCTTTTGCCGATATCCCGGAAATAACAGATTTCAACGGCTTTGAAGTCGGCAAATTTTATCGTCCGGTCAAACAGTCAGTAAGTATGCGTATAGATTCAGACGTCGTTGCCTGGCTTAAGCACAAGGGAAAAGGCTATACAACAAGAGTTAATGCGCTACTCCGGAATGAAATGCAGCGAGAGCGGAATAAAAAAGCTGCCTAAGGGACTCGGAACATACCAATATCTATTTTTCTAGACTGTCTAACCCTTTCCTTCATTTCCTGACACAAATGAGTCCGAGTGAGGAGTGCATTCTTCTTTTTGGCGTTCCGCAGTGATTTCAATGGCTATTGCGGCAGCCTGCTCAGCTCGCATCCCTTCGGCCCGGCGTTCATACTCTTCCTCTCCCAGATCGTCGCGAACTCTGGTTTCAATATCTGTAGCCTGCTCCTGATGCCCTGGCAGCTCAACACGCAGCTCTTCGATTAGCATGAGCACAGTGGCCGCCACCGGAATGGCAAGCAGAGCTCCGACTATTCCCAGTAAAACACCTCCTGTTAAAAGTGACAAAAGTATCACTGACGACGGGAGACGCAAGGCACGTCCATAGATGCGCGGAATTATCACACGGCTTTCAAACTCTTCATATAGGAGCATCAACAGGAAGACGATTAAAATTATCGTCGGGCCTTTAGGGAGCGCAGCCAACACTGTAGCGCCAACCGATAGAAGGGCACCTACATAGGGAAGGACGTCGGCTACTCCGGCAAAGACTGCTATGGCCAGTGCATTGGAAACGCCGCAAACCTTGAGGAGAACGAAGACAAAAAATGCCATGAACGCTGAGGTAATAACCTGTCCGCGAATATAACCACCTACGATTGTTTCCAGGTTGAGCATTACGCGGGAAAGCCTGATATGGTGAGATCTTGGGACGAGCAGAAACAGTCCGCCGCGAAGACGGTCACGGTCAATCATGATGTAGAGTGCAAGAAAGATGGAACTCAAGGTATAAGCAAAAACAGCGATAGCCCGGGCAGAGTACTCGTAGGCATTGGAGGCCGCCATTCTTACCAGGTCGCCGGAGTGCATGTTACGAAGAAGGTCTGCAAGTGGGCTGGTCAGATGTGAGCCAGCCATCCATTTTGCCAGGCGTGCCCGTAGCGCAGGCTCTTGCTCAAGTAGTGTAGTTGCCTGTGTCATGAGAGCCGGAATAGTTAAAGTGATAATCAGAATTGCAACCACCATGAGTGAGGTAAACGCTATTGCAATACCGACACCACGTCGCATCTGACGCTCTTCAAGCCACCTGACCGCGGGATTTATGGTGCCGACGATAGTGAGGGCTGCAACAAGTACCAGTACTACCGGAAGAAGCTGGGTCAGCACCCATAAGCCTGATCCAACTGTCAACAAAACTATGATAGTCCCTGGAGAAGGCTCGATCCTGATAATTCGTGTAGTCTTCCCATTTGGAGAAGAACCGGTTGATATTTCCTTCGGCATCATTTCTTCTCCGTCAGAATAGCTACTTTACCGACTCATTGATTTTGTCCCCAACCTGTTCGATCTTCTCACCGGTTTTTTTCAAGCCTTTATCAACCGCCTTGGCGGGTTTTTCGATTGCTTTTTCAATCTGCTTGCCGGTTTTTTCAAGTCCTTTGTCAATCTCCCTTCCGGTTCGCTCCATAGGGCCATCTTTTGCACAGCCTGACATTCCGGCTACCAGAAAGCCCAGCAATATCGGGATAGTTATAAATCTGCTTGTTTTCTTCATCTGGTATCTCCTTTTAATGACATGATGTTACCCCCTGCCTGAAGTCAACGATGAAATAAAAAGGGCATGCCCGGTAATACGGGAAATGCCCTGATTATTCAGATGCAGTTCACGTGATTACTTGGCAGGCGCTGCCGCTTCCTTTGCAGCTTTGGCAGCATCTTTTGCTTCCTTGGCATCTGCTTTGGCTTTTGCTTTAGCTGCCATTGCGTCAGCTTTCACTTTAGCTTTTGCTTCTTTAGCTTCAGCAATTTTTTTAGCTTTTGCTTCTTTGGCCTCTGCCGTAGTTGCTGCGCTTTCTTCTTTGGTTTCTGCCTTGGCTTTTGCTTTTGTTGCTTTAACCTTGGCTTTTGCATCTTTTGCATCTTTCTCGGAGGCGGCAACAGGATCAGCTGGCGCGACCGGTTTGGCAGCATCTGCAGCGAATACTGCTGCGGTGAAAGACATTGCTACAAGAATGGTGAGTACTGCGGTTAGAATCTTTTTCATTTAAAATTACCTCCAGAGGGATATGTATCTTTTTTGTATAATACATTAAAGGTGCCAATGCCGAGTATGTTGATAACATAGCGTAATAGCTGAATTAATTGGTAATAGATTCAGGATGGCCACCGGATAGTGGTATCTCATGCCGTCACATATGGCAGTTATGTTAAAGATGACGGATTTGATTGACGGCTTTCTTTCTCCCTCTCAGCCTCTTTTCCAGGATTTCGCTGTACAATCAGGCTCTTGCAGTTGCAAAAAATGCTGATTTCCTCTGGCACGTTAGTTGCCTTTGACATTGTAAAAGAACATGACAATCTCATGATTTCTTAAAATTTCAGGACAAAAGGAGAATTACTTATGAAGGCAGACCGTTCGATAGCTTATGTAATGACAGCAGTAGCTCTTTTAGCGCTCACCGTACCTGTTCCGGCATTTTCGGAGATGAAGGACATGTCCATGAAGGAGCATATGGGAGGACATGGGCAGATGATGGAGATGGGGAGCATGCATAAAATGGACGATATGATGGGGATGTGCATTGAACATGCAGATAAGTTCGGGCTTACTGATGACCAGATAATGAAAATGAAACCGATTCATGCTGAAATGCAAAAAAGACATGTCCGTTTCAAAGCCGATCAGAAGATTGCAGAGATAGAACTTATGGAAATTATGGAAGCGAAGGATTTTGAGCTGGAAAAGGCAAATTACGCTGTTAAAAAAGTTGCTGAGATAAATACGGCGCATCACCTTGAAATGCTGAAGGCGATGAAAGAGGTGCGGACAATGTTGACGGAAGAGCAGTTCAAGAAGATGAAAAAGATGATGACAATGAAGAAGGGTGAGAAAAAACCGGTAAAGAAGACAATGAAGAAGCATCAGAAATAAACATGGTTCAGCCGAAGAGTTAGCCAGAGCAACTGATATCCTGAAGAGTATGAACCATGAGGTCTAAATTCATTCTGCCTGATTTTTGTGAGTCAAATTACGAGTAAATATTTTTAGGGTCTGAGAAACCCTTGCGGAGAACAGCCATGGCTTTACCGACGAAATGGTACACACTTGAAGCTGCTGTAGAAAAATATTATCTGGATAAGTCGCTGATCCTGACATGTATAAAGGATGGGATCGTTAGTGCTGAAGCTTGCAATCTGAATTTAACGTATCCGATCAAGCAGATCAGCCCTTGCGCTTGCATAGTGTCATGAAAAAAATTGTTCGGAGTTTGTGACCATGTCTGACAAGAAATCCGGAAATCGGCCTCTTCTTTACAGGAGTGAACTGACCCGGCGAATTGTGCTGCTGGAAGAGTTGCTACTTGAAAAGGAACTTGTCGTAGATGCCCTGCAGGATTCGGAGAAGCGCTACAGAAGGCTTTTTGAATCTGCCAGGGATGGCATACTAATACTTGATGCAGATACCGGAATGGTGGTGGATGTCAATCCATTCCTCGTGAAGTTACTGGGTTATTCTTACGAAGTATTGTGTGGGCAATTTATCTGGGAGCTCGGTGTTTTCAAGGATATTGCTGCATCCAGAGATGCTTTCAGGACTCTGCAGGAGAATGAATATATCCGTTACGATGATTTGCCGCTGGAAACCTGTAATGGAGAGACGATTGCCGTTGAATTTGTCAGTAATGTTTATCTCGTGGATCACCTGAAGGTGATCCAGTGCAATATTAGGGATATTTCCCGGCGCAAGCTTGCTGATGCCGAGAACCTGCGTCTGTCAGCGCAACTCCATCAAGCTCAGAAAATGGAAGCGATTGGGCATCTGGCGGGTGGCGTAGCACATGATTTCAACAATATGCTCACTGTGATCATCGGCTATGCAGAACTGGCTCTGCGAAAGGTTGATCCATCCCAGCCACTCTATTCCGACCTTCGGGAAATCATACAGGCTGCAAAGCATTCGACGGACATAACCCGGCAATTGCTGGCTTTTGCCCGCAAGCAGGCCATAGCACCGGTTCTTCTTGACCTGAACCAGAGCGTGGCGAGCATGCTCAAGATGCTCAGGCGGCTTATAGGGGAGGACATAGAACTGACCTGGCTGCCTGATAAGTTCCCCTGTCCGGTCAAGATGGATCCTGTTCAAATAGACCAGATCATGGCAAACCTCTGTGTGAACGCCAGGGACGCGATAGACAACATCGGCAAGGTAACAATAGAAACCGGAACCGTCACTTTTGACATGAGCTACTGCGCTCATCACGCCGGGTATGTAGCTGGTGAATACGTGCTTCTGGCTGTCAGTGATGATGGTTGTGGCATGGACAAAAAGACCCTCGGCCAGATTTTCGAACCTTTTTTCACAAGCAAGGAGTTAGGTCAGGGAACCGGCCTCGGTTTAGCTACAGTGTATGGCATAGTCAGACAGAATAATGGATTCATCAATGTCTACAGCGAACCGGGAACAGGAACAACCTTCAAAATATATCTGCCTCGCTTTGTTGACCAAAACGAAGTTGTCAGGCTAGAAAAGACCGAAGATATCCCTCTGGGACATCTTGAGACAGTGCTGATAGTCGAGGACGAGCCTTCAATCCTTGAACTTGGAAAAATGATGCTGGAGGAGTTGGGATATCGCGTGCTTACCGCAGGAACTCCGGGCGAGGCGATTGGCCTGGCAGCTGAAAATGCGAGTGATATCAGTCTTGTGATTACCGACGTTATCATGCCTGAAATGAATGGCAAGGATATGGCGGAGCGGTTGTTACTACTTTACCCGAATATGAAGATATTGTTCATGTCCGGCTATACTGCGGACATGATAGCCCATCGTGGAGTACTGAATGAAGGGGTCAACTTCATCCAGAAACCATTTTCGATTAAGGAGCTGGCCGACAAGGTGCATGAGTCGCTGAGTGAAGGCAAACTATGAAAAGACGAGATTATTGTATGAGCGATGAACCAAAAATAATTGGGATGGGCGCAATCGCTCACACCGGAGGGGTCGCATTTCGTGTCTGGGCACCCCATGCCGAGCGGGTTTCTGTTGTCGGGTCATTCAATGAGTGGAACAACGACAAGCATCCACTTCAGTCCGAAGAAAACGGATACTGGTATGCTGATGTGGCGGAGGCAGCTGTCGGTGATGAGTACAAGTTTTCATTGACTACGGCAGCCGGTGATTTTACACGCATCGACCCCTACGCTCACGAGGTGACCAGTTCGGTAGGTAATGCCATTGTTCATGATCCTGCCTTTGACTGGCAGGGTGATGACTTCACACTCTCACCCTGGAACGAGCTTGTTATCTACGAACTCCATGTTGGCACTTTCAATGATCAGGAGGACGCTGATAGTTCAGGCAAGTTCCCCTCTGTAACTGAACGTCTGGGACATTTGAAAAAACTTGGCGTTAATGCGTTACAGATCATGCCTGTGGGTGAATTTGCCGGGGAGAGCTCGTGGGGTTACAACCCCGCTCATATTTATTCCGTAGAACTCGCCTATGGAGGTCCAAGAGCCTTCAAACGGTTCATCAAATCTGCCCACAAGCAGGGTATTGCCGTGATCCTCGACGTTGTCTACAACCATCTGGGTCCCGACGATCTTGATCTCTGGCAGTTCGACGGCTGGAGCGAGAATGGTCGCGGAGGTATCTACTTTTACAATGACGAAAGAGCCATTACCCCTTGGGGGGAGACACGTCCCGATTACGGACGCGGCGAGGTGCGGCAATACATTCTCGATAATGTCCTGATGTGGCTTGAGGAGT
>JANNRW010000143.1:0-55440 GCA_031401815.1 Geobacteraceae bacterium
AAGCTGAGGCATTAGTGCATAACGTAGCAATCGAGCAGGTGCACTTCCACGAAGTCGGCGCAATCGACTCAATCATCGATATCGTTGCCACAGCCATCGGGCTTGATTATCTGGGCGTAGAGGAGATTCATGCAGCACCCCTGCCATGGGGGAGCGGCTTTGTCGAAACAGCGCATGGCCTTCTGCCTGTCCCGACACCGGCCACGGCAGAGCTGCTGAAAGGTTTGCCAGTGCATGGCAACATAGGTTCAGGAGAGCGTGTCACCCCTACCGGAGCTGCAATTGTTGCAGCACTGGCAGTCAGATGCGGCTCGGCACCTGAGATGACGGTCGAGGCTATAGGTTACGGCGCAGGCGCAAAAGAGTTTGTTGACCGGCCAAACCTGCTCCGTTTGGTACTGGGGGTGCAGACACCGCCGGATAACTCTAACGGGATTGTTGTACTTGAGACCCATATTGATGACATGTCAGGGGAGCTCAGCGGCTTTCTGATGGAGCGTCTTTTTGCAGCCGGAGCGCTGGATGCAGCTTTTACCCCGCTACAGATGAAGAAGAATCGTCCCGGCATAAGATTGACTGTTCTTGCCACTCATGAAAAGCGCGAAGAGCTGGCTCGCCTTATTGTTACTGAATCCACTTCAATAGGGGTTCGCTGGTATACGGCACAGAGGCTGGAGCTATCGCGTGCCTTTGAAAAGCGGGAGACCTCCCTGGGGACGGTCAGTGTAAAGCTGGTATATGAAGACGGGAAAATTCTCAGAATTACCCCTGAATTCGAAGAGTGTCGGCAACTGGCACTTGACAGGGGCTTGCCGCTGCTTGAAGTATACCGGGTGCTGGAAAGGGAGTGCTGCGGCGCATGAACTTTATCATCAAACTCTTTGCAACCTGGGGGGGGAGCGGCTACAGCCCCTTTGCCCCTGGCACTGCCGGAACGCTCGCAGCCATCCCTTTCTACCTCTTGCTGGCGCAGTTGCCGCTCTCGCTTTATCTCGTAACCCTCCTGGCTTTCTTTTTCCTCGCCTGCTGGATCTCGGGAAGAGCGGAAATGATTTTTGGAGAAAAAGACTGCGGCAAGATTGTAATTGATGAAGTTGCAGGTTATCTGGTTACCATGGTCGCCATGCCTGTTGACTGGCGCTATATTGTCGCAGGTTTTCTCCTCTTTCGTTTTTTCGATATTGTCAAGTTGCCCCCTGCCAACTGGTTTGACCGGAAGATGAAAAATGGCTATGGTGTAGTGCTTGACGATATAGCTGCCGGCATTCATGCCTGGGTGGTCTTATGGGTTTTGACGAAATTCTGGTGAGCAGCAGTGACAACAAGGTGCTGATGGAGCAGAAAGTAGCTGTTTTTTTCCATAACAGCGGGTCTACTCTCTCTCTCGCAGAGTCATGCAGCGGCGGTCTGATTGCAAAGCGGATTACCGATATTCCGGGCGCTTCAGCCTTTTTTCTGCTTGGGCTTGTAACATACGCCAACAGCGCAAAAACTGATCTGCTCGGAGTTTCCACCGAACTTCTGGAAAGATACGGCGCAGTCAGTGCAGAGACCGCCTCGGCAATGGCCAACGGCGTACGTGAGCTGACTGGAAGCACGATTGCAGTTGCTACAACCGGTATTGCCGGGCCAGATGGCGGGACTCCTGCCAAACCTGTCGGCACGGTTTATATTGCCATTGCTCGCAAGGAGGGTTGTCAGGTCTATTCATTCAGATTCAGCGGTGGCCGGAAAGAGGTGCGTGAGAGTACTGCTGACAAGGCTTTGGACCTTCTTTTTCAGCATCTTTAGAAGCTGCTGCAAAACAATTGTCCAGGTGATGGCGAATAGCTTGAAAATGTTGCTAAATCTGTGTTAAAACTCTGGAACTTCGCTGTACACACAAAGAGGAGATAACTTCATGCAAGAACGCGAGAAAGCGATTGATCTGGCGGTCAGCCAGATAGAAAAACAGTTTGGGAAAGGTGCGATCATGCGTCTGGGAAATGACCAGCCGCTTCCGGATGTTCCGGCGATCCCGACCGGCGCTCTCTCCCTTGATGTAGCGCTTGGTGTAGGGGGGGTGCCACGCGGCAGGGTTATCGAGGTTTTTGGCCCGGAATCATCCGGTAAAACAACGCTTGCCCTCCACATTGTGGCTGAAGCGCAGAAACTGGGCGGAATCGCGGCTTTTATTGATGCAGAGCATGCTCTGGATATCGGTTATGCCAGGAAACTCGGAGTCAAGACCGATGATCTGCTTGTCTCTCAGCCTGACACCGGAGAACAGGCTCTTGAAATCACCGAAACTCTGGTAAGAAGCGGTGCCATAGATGTTCTGGTCATTGACTCGGTCGCAGCGCTTGTCCCCAAGGCTGAAATAGAGGGTGACATGGGTGATTCACATATGGGTCTGCAGGCAAGGCTCATGTCTCAGGCTCTCAGAAAGCTTACCGGCATCATCAGCAAATCCAACTGCTGTGTCATATTCATCAACCAGATAAGGATGAAGATCGGCGTCATGTTCGGTAACCCCGAAACAACTACCGGCGGCAATGCCCTCAAATTCTACGCCTCAGTCCGAATGGATATCCGGAAAATTGCAAGCCTCAAGCAAGGTAACGATGTGATCGGTTCCCGTACCAGGGTAAAGGTGGTAAAGAACAAGGTGGCACCACCTTTCAAAGAGGTCGAATTCGATATACTCTATGGTGAAGGGATCTCCAAAGAGGGGGATCTGCTTGATCTTGCCGTTGACAAAGGGATAGTAGACAAGAGTGGAGCATGGTTTTCCTACGGCAAGGAGCGGATCGGTCAGGGGCGTGAAAATACCCGGATCTACCTGAAAGAGAGACCCGAGATGTGTGCGGAAATTCGCACCAAACTTCTGGCGACTCTGGGTCTTCCCGGAACTGCCAGTGTCGCCAAGGAGTAATTCATGGAACTGAACGAGATATTGACCATAGCTGTCAAGGCTCGCGCTTCGGATATCCATATAAAAAGCGGCCTTCCGCCGGTAGTCAGAATAGATGGCAAGCTCAGGCCGATTCCGAACGTTCACCGTATTTCAGGCGAAACTGTTCTTGCCATGGCTCTCTCAATAATGAATCCTCGACAGAAACAGCAGTTCGAGGATAATTATGAACTTGATCTGTCATACGGAATCCCTGGAATCTGTCGTTTCCGGGTAAGCGCTTTTCGTCAGCGCGGCAGCGTTGCAATCGTTTTTCGGGCGATATCGTTCAATATTCCCAGTCTTGAATCACTTAATCTTCCACCAATCCTTAAGAAAATTGCTCTGGAAGAGCGTGGAATGATCCTGGTCACAGGCACAACCGGGAGCGGCAAATCCTCAACCCTTGCAGCTATGACCGATTTTATCAATGAAAACAGAACCTGTAACATCATAACCGTTGAAGACCCGGTTGAATTTCTTCACCGCGACAAGAAAAGCATTATCAGCCAGCGCGAAGTCGGCTTTGATACCCTCTCTTTTGCTGCTGCGCTTAAAGGGGCATTGCGGCAGGATCCGGACGTTATCCTGGTTGGTGAAATGCGGGATCTTGAAACTATTGAAACAGCCCTGACCGCCTCCGAGACAGGACACCTGGTCATGTCCACCCTGCATACACTTGATGCAGCCGAAACCATTAACCGAATAATTTCTGTTTTCCCTCCATACCACCAGAGGCAAGTCAGAATGCAGCTCTCCTCTGTCATCAAGGGGGTTGTTTCCCAGCGCCTTGTCCCCCGTATCGACGGCAAGGGGCGCGTTCCTGCAGTAGAGGTCATGGTCGGAACTGCAAGGATAAAGGAGTGTATTGACGACAAGGAAAAAACCAAGCAGATTCCGGATGCCATTGCACAGGGGTTTACCACTTACGGCATGCAGACTTTTGATCAGTCGCTCATGCAACTTTTTTCAAGCAAGCTGATCAGTTACGAAGAGGCTCTGCGGCAATCTACAAATCCGGATGACTTTGCCCTCAAAATCTCCGGTATCTCCTCAACTTCCGACAGCTCCTGGGATCAATTCTCTGACGAAACAACCGATGCGCCAACCGAAGAGGATTCCAATATTGAAAGGTTCTGAAACGCCTGCATCAGAAGATGCCTACCTGCGGGGATTGAATCTTCTTGCCCGCAGGGATCATGGCACTGCAGAGCTCAGAAACAAGCTGAAGACAAAAGGTTTTTCACCCGAAGCAATCAATCTTGCAGTATTACGGCTTTCGGATCAGGGTCTTCTGGATGACGCAAAGTTTTCAGCCCGATGGGTGGATTCGGCACTTCGCAATGGCCGTGGCTACGGTGCAAGGCTTTTGCAGGAGCTATTGAGAAAAGGGATTCCAGGAGAAATTGCTCAATTGGCTGTTTCTGAAGCTGGAGCTGAAAACTCCTCGGAGCAGGTTCTTGCCTCCATTATCGCAAAACGCTTTGCCGCATTTAATCATGACGGAGCAACACTGAAAGAGCGGCAGAGGGTCTACAGCTACCTGCAACGCAGAGGATTTTCGCTTTCAGATATCATGAACTATTTTAGACTGTTACGACTTGAGTCTTTAGAGAATGAGCAAATCTGACCTTCAATAGAACGCGGATGACGCGGATTTAACGGATTTGCGCGGATCTTAGACCCTTTTTTCTGTTTTATCCGTGTAAATCCGCTCAAATCAGATGCTCTCGTAAATTTTCTAAACAAGTCCCCACCCCCCTGGCGGGGGAGGGTCAGGGTGGGGGGGAAGGTGCTATGATATCAGTAGGTTGTGACTTCACCCACCCCCAGACCCCCTCCCGTCAAGGGAGGGGGAAAAGACTTTTTCGAGTGCATCTGAGTTGTTCTACAGAATTATAATTTGAGGAGTGAAATAGATGACAGGCAATGAGTTGCGAGCAAAATTTCTTGAATATTTCGAGCAGAATGGCCACACAATAGTGGCAAGTTCCGGTCTTGTACCGCATAACGACCCTACACTGCTCTTTACCAACGCGGGAATGAATCAGTTCAAGGACTGCTTTCTCGGCATGGAGAAACGGGAGTATCTGCGTGCTGCCAGTTCACAGAAGTGCGTCAGGGCCGGAGGCAAGCATAATGACCTTGAAAATGTCGGTCGCACAGCAAGGCATCATACATTTTTTGAGATGCTGGGTAATTTCTCTTTTGGCGACTACTTCAAGAACGAAGCGATCGCACTTGCCTGGCGTTTTTTGACCCAGGAGCTGAAGCTCGACAAGGATCGTCTCTATGTAACTGTTTTCACTGATGATGATGAAGCAGCACAGATCTGGCACAGGCAGGAAGGGGTGCCAATGGAGAGAATCTACCGTTTCGGCGAAAAAGATAACTTCTGGTCAATGGGTGACACCGGCCCCTGCGGCCCCTGTACGGAAATATTCTGGGATAATGGCGAGGGAACCGGCTGCGGAAGTCCGGTCTGCGCTGTAGGTTGTGACTGCGACCGGTATATGGAGATCTGGAACAATGTATTCATGCAGTTCAACCGTTCAGCAGACGGTAATCTGGCACCTCTCCCGAAGCCTGCTGTTGACACCGGCATGGGACTAGAACGTATAGCAACCGTCATGCAGGGGAAGAAATCAAACTATGATACCGATCTCCTCCAGGGTATTATTCAGTTTATCGCCAGGCTGTCCGGTAAAAAATATCTCTCAAATGATCGCGATGATGTCTCGATGCGAGTCATCGCCGACCATGCACGGGCTGTCACTTTTCTCATCTCTGACGGAGTTCTCCCTTCCAACGAGGGTCGCGGATATGTTTTGCGGCGAATTATGCGAAGAGCCGCCCGTCATGCCAAGATGCTCGGTTTTGCCGAACCTGTTCTCTACAGGACAGTTGATCCGGTAAATGCGATTATGGGTGAAGCTTTCCCCGAGCTTCTGGAGCGGGAAGCGTATGTTAAAAAGGTGATCCTGGCAGAAGAAGAGCGATTTACTGAAACACTTGACAGAGGACTTGCAATCCTTAACGAAGAGGTTGACAAACTCAAACATGCCGGAAAGACACTCCTTTCAGGCGAAGCTGTTTTCAAACTCTATGACACATTCGGTTTTCCTGTCGATCTGACTGCTGATATCATAGATGCCGAAGGCATGACAATCGATGAAGACGGCTTTGCCCTCTGCATGGAAAAGCAGAGGAATCAGGCAAGAGAGCACTGGAAAGGCTCCGGCGAAGAGGGGATTGCCGATATCTTCAAAACCCTCCACAATGATGGTTTGAGAAGCGAATTTACCGGATATGATGAACGAAGCAGTTACTCTGTTGTCAGGGCACTGGTTGTAAAGGGGGTTTCGGTTAACGAAGCAAAACCTGGGGAGATGGTTGATGTTGTAACCGAAGCAACACCATTTTACGGCGCTTCGGGCGGCCAGGCTGGTGACACCGGCTCAATCTCGACTGGCGGGGCTCACCTGGAGGTCAACGAAACCCTTAGACCCTTCATTGACCTGATCATCCACCGCTGTTTCATTAAAGACGGCACTATACGAACCGGTGAAGCTGTAGATCTGAGAGTTGACTCTTTCAGAAGGGTTGCTACAGCACGTAATCACACTGCCACGCATCTGCTTCAGTCTGCACTAAGGACTCTGCTCGGCGAGCATGTGAAACAGGCCGGTTCTCTTGTCGAACCTGAGCGTCTCCGTTTTGACTTTACCCATTTTTCGGCAATGACTACAGATGAAATCCGGAAAGTGGAAGAGCTGGTAAACGGATATATAATGATGAATGCACAGGTTGATTCAGAAGAGATGGCAGCTGTTGACGCAATTTCCGGAGGGGCAACCGCTCTTTTCGGCGAAAAGTACGGTGACAGGGTCAGAGTTGTAAAGGTTGACAATGTCAGCATGGAGTTGTGCGGCGGTACACATGTCTCCGCAGCAGGCGACATCGGCCTTTTCAAGATTTACAGCGAAGGGGGGATTGCGGCCGGAGTGAGACGGATTGAGGCACTCACTGGCAGCGGGGCGCTCTCCTTCATACAGCAGATGGAAGATGAAAAGAGGCAACTGGCGGCACTTGTAAAAGCAGAAGGCGGGGGTATAATTGACAGGGTCGAACGGATTCTCGCAAGACAGAAGGATCTGCAACGGGAAATTGAGACCCTTCAGGCACAGGTTAATGTCGGCAAGTCAAATGACCTTCTTGCTGAGATACGCCAAATTGACGGAGTAAATATTCTTGCAGTAAAAGTCGTTGTTGATGACATCAGGAAACTGCGCGAACTCTCAGATTCACTTAAAGACCGGCTCGGCTCCGGTGTGATCGCACTAGGCGCGGAGATAAGCGGAAAGGCTACACTGCTTGTAGCAGTAACAAATGATCTGACCGGGCGCTTCAAGGCCGGAGAACTGATCCGCGAAATGGCTCCCCTTATCGGCGGAAGCGGCGGTGGCAAGGCTGAGCTGGCTCAGGCAGGTGGCAGCATAGTTGAAAACCTGCAGAGCTCGCTTGATAAACTTTATTCCATTATTCCGACTGGAGTGAGTAATAATTGATGCCTGATCTCTTGCAAAAACACCAGAATCCTCCCCAGGGGAAATCTGAAAAAACCATTCTGATCGTTGATGACGAGGCGATAATCCGTGATCTATGTATCAAGGCAATCAAGGGGTATCACCTCATGGAAGCCGGGAGTGGTGCTGAGGCGCTTGATCTTTTTGACAAGGGGGGGATTGATGTCATCCTGACTGATGTCATGATGCCGGGAATGGACGGCATAGAGCTCCTTAAGCAGCTAAAAGAGAAGGATCCGACAATAGTTGTAATCGTAATGACCGGTTTTGCTGAAAAAGACCTGGTTCTGAACGCTCTGAAGGCAGATGCTGACGACTTCATATCCAAACCGCTCAACCTGCTACAGCTCAAAACTGCGATAGACAAGGCACTGGTTAAAAAGGCTCTTAAAGAGGAGATTGCTACTCTCAAGTCGCTTGACCGTCTCAAGTCCAATTTTCTCTCCACAATTTCACACAAATTCAGAACACCGCTAACTGCCATTTCACTCTTTCTGCAAAATCTGGCAGATGGAGTCTACTCTGCTGATGACCCCTTCTTCAAAATGAATGTAAAGCTGGTGTCTGGTGAATCAGCTTATCTGGAGCGGCTGGTTTCAGATCTTCTGGTTTTTACCAGGATGATGGATACTGGTGAGATGTTGCGACTGGAGCCATGCTCACTTGCAAAAGTTATTCAGACCATACTTGCCGAATCTTCTGAAATTGCAAACAAACCTGCTATTGAAGCTGTTCTGGATATTGAAAAAGTCCCCCCGCTCAAACTGGATATTGATAAAATATCCTTTGCCCTTAAACAGATAATTGAAAATGCCTACAAATTCTCCGGAGAAGAGGGGAAAGTTACCATCTCGTTGCGCAAGGATGATAAATTTTATACCCTGGTTGTTGCTGACAGGGGCATGGGGATTTCTTTAGAAGAAATACCTAAAATATGCGAGAAATTTTACCAGATTGACCCGCACAACACCGGCCAGGTCAGAGGATTTGGTCTTGGACTTTACTATGCCAGAGACTTTATACAGAGGCATGGGGGGTCACTAAGAATTGAGAGCGATCAGGATATGGGAACAAGGGTTACAGTTTCCCTTTCGGCAGACAAGGATTAATTTCAGCCAAAGGTGATGCTTGATTTTTTTTGCCGAGAGTCTATATTGAGATGACCGTTATTAACCAAGGAGATTATAATTATGGCAAGTGACAAGGTTTTGACCCTGAGCGACGATAATTTCGATGCAGACGTGCTTAAATCCGTTCAGCCCGTTCTGGTGGATTTCTGGGCAACATGGTGCGCACCCTGCAAGGCAATTGCTCCTACCCTGGATGCAATCGCCAGCGAATATGATGGCAAGATTAAAGTTGGCAAGGTTAATGTTGATGAAAACCAGGGAACTCCCGCAAAATACGGCGTCAGAGGCATTCCTACCATCATCCTCTTTAAGGATGGCAAAGTTGTTGATCAGGTAGTTGGAGCTGTCCCTAAAAGCCAGCTTGAGGCTCTGATAAACAAGGCACTGTAATACTTCTTCCTCACTAAAATCTTACTATCTTTGTCTGAACAAAAAATTCTGCAAAAATGTTTTTCAAAGTGCGCAACCATTCGGCACCAAAATCTAACCCCTCCTGTCCTCCCCTTACTTAAGGGGAGGGACGCTCGAAGAGGCGTTGGCAGCATTACCGTCTTATCTTCCTGAAGCGTCCCCCCGCTTGAGACAAGAGGGGGACAGGGGGAGTTATGATACTATCCTGAATAGTTTCATTTAAAGCAGCCCCTGCTCTACAAAACTGCTTGCCATCACCTATAATGATATGGTCGAGAACCCTGATCCCCATGATTTCACCGCACTCTTTGAGCCTGCGGGTTATCTCCCGGTCTTCCCGGCTGGGTGCCGGATCACCGGATGGGTGATTATGCACAAGGATTATTGCTGCTGCCGACTCTTTTACCGCAGGGTTGAATACCTCGCGCGGGTGTACGATGCTCTGGTTGAGTGACCCTTCTGATATCTGTTTCTCAGCAATAATCCGGTTTTTCCCATCCAGCAGAAGTATCATAAAGTACTCTTTCCGCCGGTCGCTGAAACGGTAATGGAAATGATCGAAAATCTGTAACGGGGTGGTAAATCGCTCAAGATTCTCCAGTCGGGTAGTTTTCAGCCGTTTGGCCAGTGTCAAGGCAGCAAGAATGGAGCAAGACTTGGCAAGCCCGGCCCCCTTGACTGAACTGATCTCGCTCAAGGCAGCAGCTGACAGATTGCGCAGATCTCCGAATTTGAGCAGAAGATTCCGGCCAAGATCTATGGCGCTCTGCCCTGAAGAGTGATCCCCTGTCCGGATAATCAGCGCCAGAAGTTCAGCATCAGTCAAGGCATCCGCCCCCTGCTTCTGCATCTTCTCCCTTGGACGCTCGTCTGACGGCCACTCCCTGATCCCTCCGGGCATAAACATTTTCCTCCTACACCAGCAGCAAAAATATTGCGCCGGCAACCAGCCTGTACCAGACAAAGGGATAAAGTGAATGACGCTGAACCAGCCTGAAAATAATTGTTACCGCAAAGTAGCCAAAAAGTGCAGAGCTCCCTACCCCCAGCAAAAGAGGAACTGTTTCACCTGAAGGAATCCCGGTTTTGGCAAGGTGCCCTATTTTCAGAACCGCTGCACCAAAAACGACCGGAATAGAAAGCAAAAATGAGAATCTGGCTGATGTTTCCCGGTTATACCCGAGCAGCAGGGCAGCAGTTATCGTAACACCTGAACGTGAAACACCCGGAATAAGTGCGAGAGACTGGGCAATGCCTATGAACAGGGCTGCCTTAAGAGTAATGCGATCCATCTTCCAGCGCTTTGCTCCGGTTGTATCTGCAAAAGCCAGCAAAATCGCAAACCCGATCAAAAAAGCGCAGATCGTAGACGGAGAGTGCCTGAAAATCTCTTCTATCGGCTCTTCAAGCGTCTTGCCTACAATAGCGGCAGGGATTGTAGCAAGGATAATGAACCAGGGGAGCCGATTGCCAGGAGTATGGAATCCTTTGCCGCTTATACTTCCGATGAAGTTGTAGATAAGATCGAAGATATCGCGCCAGAAATAGAGGGAAAGGGCAATCAGTGTGCCCAGATGAAGGGCAACATCAAAAACAAGCCCGGATGCAGGCCATCCAAGCAGATGAGGAATAATAATGAGATGGGCGGAGCTGCTGATCGGGAGAATTTCTGTAAGGCCCTGAAGTGAGCCGAGAATCAGCGCGTGAAGGTTGTTCATTAACTCTCCCGTAATCCGAAAAACGAAAGAACCTTAAGGGAATATCGAGCTTTAATCAAGATAAATAAAGTTGTCAGTAGTCAGGGGTCAGGGGTCAGGAGTCAGGAGTCAGGAGTCAGGAGTCAGCATGATTGTATAAAAGGGAAATCCTCAAGGGTTATCTTCAGTAATTAGGAATCGGGCACTGAATTTCCTACTGATCCCTGACAACTGACCCCTGACTACTGAGTAATTGCCTTTATTCATTTATCTCCTCACCTGTCTCTTCCATCTCCCTGGTCAGTTCCGCCAGAGCCTCATCTTTTTTCCTGAATCTGACTATCAGCCAATAGCATAGAAAATATGCAGCTATTGCCGCCACAAATCCGATCAGTGAACTGCCAAGCAATATTTCAGCAGCATTGGAGCGAAGCATCTCCCACTCAAGACTCTTTACCGTAAAAGTCTCTGGCGGATTCCCGAGTACGAACTCACCCAGAGAGTGGCTTGCTATCAAGACTGGAATAACTGTCAGGGGGGTGTTTACCCATGCGCCGGTAATGCAGGTAAGCTTGTTCAGCCTGAAGATAAACGCAGCAGCAATGGCCATTGGAGTATGGAGACCAAAGAAGGGGGTGATGCTGATGAATACGCCAACTGCAAAACCAACGGCAATATGACGCGGATGGCTGTCCAGAGAGAGAATCTTCTTAAATCGGGCTTGCCAGAGGGCTTTATCGAACAATTGTGTTTGCACTCTGATGGTTACTCAATCTTTTTTATGGAGACAGCGCTTGCTCCTTTTTCAAAAATCCCGGATTTAAGTACCACCTCAAGAGTGATCAGTTCTTTTCTCTCCTCATCCAATTGATAATCCACAAGGTAATTCTGACTCAGTCTGGTATGCCAGATCTCCTCCAGAGTGACACCGTTCCAGCTGAAGGCATTAAGGCTGTTTTTTGTATAGGAGCGACTGTTGCCTATATTGTATGAACCTTCATTTTTAGGAACAATAACTTCTCCATCTCTTGTCACAAGAATTCGCTGTTCAAGAAACACCTTTCTGACAGGGCTGCCAGTAGTCTTCATCCCCTGCATATCTTCAATTGAGATAAAAGCCTCGGAGCCACCATACTTTTCGCTGCTCTTCCAGATTTTTTCCCCCTTTTCATTATAGACAAGCAGATAGCCGTCAGTATTTATAACAATGGAAAAGCTCTTATCATCTCTTCTGAACATGTTGACGTTTAATATATTGGCACCATGCGGCAGTTTGACCGGATTTTTTAACTCTATCAGAGCGCCTTTGCCAGTTACCTCATAAAGATCACCATAATAATCGGCCTCACCTCCAAGCTGCTGCGCATAGATTTTTCGACTCTTCCCCTGAAAAGCAATTGCTCTGAAAAGATAAGGGAGTTCATCGCTCAGTTTTTTTAATGATTTCCCTTCAGGGATCCATATCTGAGAACTTAATTTGTCGCCATCCATAAGCGTCAGAAAAATCTCGGATATTCCGTTATTGTCAAGATCAGCTGTGTCCACCCCCAATATCTTCAGACCGAGCGGTAGGATGACTTCAGCTTGCAGAATCATCTCACTGCCCAGCAGGTAATATTGGAAACTTCGGCTTCCGGTAATAAATATCTCGCGATTATTATCACCAAGTTTACGACCAAGCGCAATGCCTGTCATCTCTCCACCCAACTTCTGGCTTATCCAGACGCCACCGAGTCTGTTCATGGTTGCTTCAGCTCGGATAATGTTGGAAGAAAGCGCAGTTTTCTGATCAACCAGTGCCAGGGGTTTTGTTATGAGATGAGCAGGAGAGTTCGTTAGTTGAGCGGATTTACGGTAGATTTTGTCAATCCCGGTTGACAGGGTTTTAGCCAGTTTGCCGACTACCATCAGCATATCTTCTGCGCTGTCGCCCTGCTCAAATGCGCGCACCTGCACGGCTCCGTCCCTGCCCCTGACTGATGCATCAAGGCTGAAAACCTTGCCAAAGCCCAGATAACTGCCACTGATAACAAAGTCGGCTTGAGCTTCGTTCTCCACAATGGAAATTGTTTCGCCTCCAAGCCTTGATATCAGCAGGGTCTGTAATGCAGGTCTCAGCTCATCCTTGTTGGCTGCGCCGGTTACTGCAAATAGTGAAACATAGACCTTTAGCGGAGCCGCAAGGCAGTTGCCAACAGTTGACAGAACTAGCAAAAAGGTCAGCGTCCAGAGTTTAACTATACTCATAACGGCTCCATACAGAATTTATGTAGATTGAATTCAACCATTCTCCTCCTGAACTTGAAGAAGAAATAATGGCATACACAGCAGATATTGCGAAAGCGTCAATAAAAATGCGGGGGAGAGTCGCCTCTCCCCCGCATTTTTTCTGGCATCAAACCCGATCTACAGGCTTAAATCAACACTCAATTAAAAAGCGTAGGTCAACGTGACACCGGTAAGGAACGGATCCTTTTTCTCAGGTGAGGACTTGTAGTAATCGCCGAGCATTACATATGCGCCCTGCAGTGTTGTTGTAAGGTTCGGGTAGAGTTTGTAGTTGAGAGCCAGGTTGAGCTCTGTTCCGTAGTACTTGCTTGTGGCAGTTGCAGGAGTAAAGTTGTTCCTTTTGTCAGCCCAGACAAAACCTGCATTTGCGTTAGCAGACAACTTCTCGGTCATATTTGCGTCAAAACCGAGGAAACCGGCCTGGATACCCTGATTCTTGTTGTTGATTGAGGATACGAGAGATTGATCCGAATCCATAGCTATAATGGTTCTCAGTATGATCAGCATGTTCGCTGAGTAGTATTGTCCGGAAGAGGTTGACGAACCTGCTGCTGCTCCAGCTGCGCCAGAAGCAAAAGTATTCTGGAAGGCTTTGTTTTTTGTGCTGGAGGTTCCATTATCACCAGATGCCAAGAGACCAGCTGCCCTGACTACACCAACAGAACCAAGCTTGATTTTGGCAGCAACCTGTGCTGCATATGCGCTAAGATCTCTGTTTGCAATAGCAGGAGTCGCAGGAGGAGACCCAGCAGGAACACCTGGTTGATTGAATCTATAGAGCTCTTCACCGGTTTGATACATGACAAATGCGTCAATATCAGCAGCGCCCATGTTAAGAGCAGCGTTGACACCAACAGTATGTGTCTGATAGGAAGGCCCATAGGCGTCATTGTTCACAAGATAGTATGATGCGCCCAGTTTCATCGCTTTTGAAGGGTTGAGTTTCAGGTCGACAATGTAGGCATCCACATTGGCTCGGCCTGTTGCTGTAGTCCCGCCACCCTCATAAAGACGAAGGAAACCGAGTGTCGTAGCAACAGCACCGAATTTTCCAGAGGTCATTACACCAGCTGCATCGTCAAAAAGGAATATCCCTTTGTAGGCATCGGCAACGCCTTGAATACCCACTTTGGCGTTGACATCTTTTGCAAGATTAAAGTCGAGGAATACATGCTTGGTCTCAAGGTTGACCGTATCAGCAGCAAGTCCTCCGCCCTGACCCCTGCCATTCTGGTAAGCAGCATCACCCCATGTAGAGTCAATTTCAAAGTGTGTTACCAGTTTAAGATCGTCGCTTGCCTTGGCAATGTACTGAAGTCGCGCTCTCTGCTCGAAAAGAGTGTAGGTCTGTTGCGTAGCCTTGGGGCCAAGAGTTGCTGCGCCTGCAGACTGGAAATTTGTTGCCATCGCTCTCAGACGGTACATCCCGTGAGCTTCGTGCTCTAAAGCGAGTGCCGGAACTGCTGCCGCAGCGATAATGGCTGCTGCGCCTAATACAACTAGCTGTTTCTTCATTTGTTGGTCTCCTTTTATGGTTGATGAAAAACTGTTTCCCGATTCTTAACCTGCATCAACTGCTTCGAGATCATCACTCCTTTCCCTAAGATTGATCCAGCTTGAACAAAAAAGCCCTGTTAGTCACTCTGCGCATAGAGTAAAAACGTTCAGGGCGTTGATTCATTTCCGGTCATATCACCTGTAAGATTGTTTAACATTGACACCTTCACATAAATTTATTGGCAAACTACAACTTATTAAGAACTTTGTCAAGTTTCTAATAAGAGCCCTTAAAACAGCAACTGTCAGGCATCCAGACCTTCAAGGGGAGCTTCTGTTTTAAAATAGTAGGCCAATAATACGAATTTCCAAACTGAAGTCAAGTAAATTTTCAAACGTTGTTACTAAATTTAATGGGTTTGCTGACAAATCTCCGTCAGAACTCCGTGCGAGCTTTTCGGATGGATAAATGCAATAAGGCTGTCATGTGCGCCCTGGCGAGGCTTTTTGTCAATCATGCGGACTCCGTCTGCCATCAAGTTGGCAATCGCAGTAACGATATCCGGAACTTCATAAGCGATGTGATGTATTCCTGATCCATTTTTTTCCAGAAATTTTGCTAGCGGACTCTCCGGATCTGTCGGCTCCAGCAGTTCTATTTTGGACTCACCGATGGAAAACATGGCTACCCTCACCTTCTGTTCAGCTACCTCTTCCATGCCAAGACAGGTCATTTTGAGGTTGTCGCGGTAAAACGGGAGGGCTGCTTCGATGGAGGAGACTGCTATGCCGATATGGTCGATTTTTGTGAGCACGATAATTCCTTTTAAATCCACCACGGAGACACGGAGGCACGGAGAAAGTCAGAGAATAAATCTTTTTATGCCGTCCTTCATTAGTGGAACATTGAAATTCAGAAGCAGTCCGGTTTTTATACCGGTAAGCCTCAAATAAGTCAAAAGCTGTGCTTCATGTACGGGTAAGACTTTTTCAACACTCTTCAATTCTACAAGAACTTTGTCATTTACCAGAAGATCAATTCGGTAGACACTATCAAGTTGCATCCCTTTATAGCATACCGGCAAGAGTTTCTGTCTTTCAATAGGGACTCTCAGCTCTGAAAGCTCATAGCAAAGGCACTCTTCATATGCCGACTCAAGAAGCCCTGGCCCAAGATATTTATGAACCTCAATTGCTGCTCTTATGATTAAACCTGTCAGCGCTTCATCCAACATTCAGATTCTCTCCGCTACAGGCTGATTCAGAGCAAAATAAGCCCTGTTAAAATCCAGTCTTTTCCAACCCGTTTTTTTGTTTCCTCAGATTTTCTCCGTGCCTCCGCGCCTCCGTGGTGGGTTTTCAAGCTACACTACAGAACTACGGTTTCGCGGTGTACACCAAATACCCCTCTCAGCACGTCGGCAATTTCGCCAAGGGTTGCATAGGTCTTCACCGCTTCAAGAATATAAGGCATCAGGTTTTCGGTCCCTTTGGCAGCAACTTCGAGTTTTGCAAGCGACACTTTTACTGAAGCATCATCACGCCCCGCCTTCATGGCGCCAAGTGATTTCTTCTGTGAAATCTCAACCTCTGCCTTGACTTTCATCAGCTCCGGCATTGGCTCGTTTTTTACCTCAAACTTGTTTACCCCGACAATGATAAGGTCATTAGTTTCGATAGAGCGCTGGTAGGTGTATGCCGAATCCTGAATCTCCTTCTGCTGGAAGCCGCGAGAGATTGCTTCTACTGCGCCGCCTAGTTTATCGATCTTGTCTATATACTCCTGGGCTGCTTGTTCGATCTTATCGGTAAGCGCTTCCACGAGAAACGACCCGGCCAGAGGGTCGATGGAATCGGCCACTCCGGATTCATAAGCAATGACCTGCTGTGTCCTCAAGGCAATCCTGACAGAGTCCTCTGTCGGAAGTGCCAACGCTTCGTCCCGGGAGTTGGTATGTAGCGACTGGGTTCCACCCAGCACTGCCGCCAGTGCCTGCATGGTGACACGCATGATGTTGTTGTCTGGCTGCTGGGCAGTGAGAGTGCAACCGGCTGTCTGGGTGTGAAAGCGGAGCATCTGCGATTTTGGATCTTTTGCCTTGAACCTCTCCTTCATGATCTTTGCCCAGAGGCGGCGGGCAGCACGGAATTTGGCGACCTCTTCCAGAAGGTTATTGTGAGCATTGAAGAAGAAGGCAAGCCGGGGAGCAAAGTCATCTACATCAAGCCCTGTCTTGATGGCAGCATCAACATAGGCGATGCCGTCGGCCAGGGTGAAGGCAACCTCCTGCACAGCAGATGAGCCGGCTTCGCGGATATGATACCCGGAAATGCTGATAGTGTTCCAGTTGGGGACATGATCCTTGCAGTAGGCAAAGATATCGGTGATGATCCGCATCGACTCCTTCGGCGGATATATGTAGGTGCCGCGAGCCATGTACTCCTTCAGGATATCATTCTGGATGGTGCCTGAGATCTTTTCCGCAGAGACCCCCTGTTTTTCCGCCACTGCAATATACATGCAGAGAAGGATGGCGGCTGTAGAGTTGATGGTCATGGAAGTGGAGACCTTGTCGAGCGGAATCCCGTCAAAGAGAATCTCCATATCAGCCAATGAATCTATCGCTACCCCGACTTTTCCGACCTCACCCTGACTCATGGCAGCATCCGAGTCATAACCCATCTGGGTGGGAAGGTCAAAGGCCACGGAAAGACCGGTTTGCCCGGCTGAGAGCAGATACTTGTAACGCTCGTTAGACTCCTTCGCAGTGCCGAAACCGGCGTACTGGCGCATGGTCCAGAAGCGACCGCGATACATGGTAGGTTGTACACCACGTGTATAGGGATAATCTCCGGGGAGACCCAACTGCTCATCATAGTCCGGGTAGTCAAATTCCGGGGTGAAACAACGCTCCATCTCAATATTTGAAGAAGTCCTGAAATCCGTTGTCCGTTCCGGAGCTTTGGCAAGTCCCTTTGCAGTTTTCTCGTTCCACATCTGTATTTTATCGGCTATGCTCATCAACATCTCCTTCAGATACTTTAATCATCAAGTTCATTTTCAAAACAGCGCCTTCACCAGCTCCAGCGCTTCGGCATTAACCTCTTCTACCGGCCTGGCGGCTGAAGCATCAACCCGCTTGCCATTCCAGCGGGTAAGCTCTCGCAGATAGAACTCCCGCTGCTGCTTATAGTAATCCATGCCACCTTCGTGATGGATCTGGAGGATATCCTCGATCCTCTCAAAGGCAACTTCCAGCGACACGTCACAAAAGATGGTAAGATCCGGATAGATCTCATCCTCGAAAAGGAAGCCCCGGGAAATCTTATCCAGATGCCGCAACACATCGAACTGACGGGTATGGCCCTGTAACCAGGCATTTGCCAGGGAGGACATGCTCGACTGCTTGCAGAGAACTATTTTGTCCTCAGCAAGTGCCGGGCGGACAATCTTCGTGAATATCTCCGCCCGGACAGCCGCTTCGAAGAAAAAATCAGCGCGGGCATCTTCACCAAAAGGCCAATTCAGTAAATTAGTAATCCCGAGTTCCTTTGCCCGACCGGAATCGGGATTCGAACATTCGACAACATTATAGCCAAGATCAACCAGAGCTTTGTGCAGTGCGACAATGGTTGACTTAACCTTTTGCCCGGAGCCGCTGATCCCCTCGATAACGATAAATTTTCCTTTTCTCACTGTATCCTCCTGGACGGTTGTATGATCTGTAACTCAAGCAAACCGACTGACCTCGCCTTTTTTTGGCAGGGTCAGTCGGTTGAACAACTATCTTGTCCGGCTGGAGCCCATTGCTGGCTAGGAGGCTGTCGGACTTAGAATAAATCAGCTGCAAATCCGTCTGAACGGTTCATATTTCGCCGCTTTCTTGGTCAATAGAACAACTATTGACCTTCAAAATCGACAAAATCTGCCCTCGCCCAGTCGAATTTTCGCTTTGATTTCCTAAGTCCGACAGACTCCTAGAGAACTGCCTTCAGATACTCGGCGGTCTTCTCTCTTTTCTCGGTTTCGACCACTTTCGGGTCAACTTCAACAAACTTCTCGTCCGGGGTAACCTTGAAAAGCGGCTGCCCTTTCTGCACAATACTGCCGTCAGCTCCCTGCATGATGACCTTGTCGATGGTACCTGAAAAGGTGGCCCTGACAGTGTTGAACATTTTCATAACTTCTATTATATAGAGTGCCTGGCCTTTTTCAAAGTGCATCCCCTCGGTTATAAATGGTGGCAGTCCGGGGCCTTCCTGACCATAGTACATGCCACCGCAGATGGAAACAATCTCGTCTGCCTTGGTTGTAGGGGGAGGCACCAGCACCTTCTTCATCCTCACCTGCAACTCGGTGTCGTTGAGATAATCAGGTATGGTAACCTCAAGATCTTCTTCTATCTTGAAGTCCCAGAACTTAAGGTTGCATGCAAGGACATAGAGTATCCCAAGCAGTTCAAGGCCGGCTTCAAAGCCGACATGGGCAGACTGGATCTGTGACCATTCGTCCGCACTGAACCCGCCCTGTGGCTTTTCCTTGTTAATAACAGCAGACAGTTTGTCGAATTCGTGCATGTCGAGTTTGAACTTCTCTGACAGTGTCGAGTAGAAGCGCAGACCTTTCTGCAGCAGCTCGTTGTCATGACTCCAGATAACCTCGGCGGCAGGAGATTTCGGGTCGAATGACATATTCAGGTACTCGTAGGTATCTGCAAGTATCACAAACGGATTGTCGCGCAGCACAATCTTTCCTTTTTCAACTCCAAAACTGTTTCTGTTCCGTGAGAGCCAACCGGACAGCAGATGTGGATCTTCCAGCAGTTTGTCCATCGGGCGAGTAACCAGCGTCCCCTTGCGATCAATAATTGCCGACATATCCTTGCCCGGCTTTGGGTCTTCCGGGAACTGCTCTGCCATCTTCTTTGCATAGGCCTTCTTCATCTGAATGAATGCATAGACTGTATCTATTTTAGAGGCCTCTTCCTTCAGCAACCCCATCAGAGTAAGGTACGGCACGACAAAGCGGGTTGTCGGTTTCGCCATGACGTTCTGGCCAATGAACCAGTTGACCAGTCCGTAGTGAAATTCGAGGTTAGTTGCCATGTCAACGCCGCGCAGTGTGGTCTTGCCGAGAACCTTTGAGAGATGAAGGTAGCTGTCAAGCCGATCTTCACCCTTTGTCAGCAGCAGTGCGATGTTGGAGTCATAAGCCCCTGCAACCTTGTAGCGCATGAACATGCCGGTATCAGGATTGACCAGGCTGATTCCCTGGTCATCGCGAATCTCACCTTCGATCGGTTTGGACCAGAATCGGATCATGCCGCCGGCGTGGGGTGAAAGTGAGCTGTCAGTCGCATTAAGGCGCGCCTCTGCTGCTGCGGCGAAGCGGGGAATTCTCTCGGGTTTGGGCAGACGTTTTTTATGGCGGGCAAGCAGAGCCATCGCTTCAACCAGTGACTCCACGATGAAGAAATCGTTTTTGTCCTTCGGATTGGTGAACTTGAGGGAGTAGCAGAGTTCGGAAACACGGTGCTCTACCTGGATCCGGGTGTTCACCTCCATAAAGAAGTAGCGGTCACGGTCGACTATACACTCAAAAGTTGAAGCAGAGTCCAGACCTACGGCGACACCGAACTTGGTGGAGTCCTCCTCCATTCTTTTCAGAACCTTGAGATCGCTCTCAAGTGCCTTTACTTCGGCCTTTTTCCCTGCTTTTTTAGCCTTCTCGATGGCAAGGGCAAGACTTTCCTGCGTCACGGATATTTCCAGCAGTTTCTGCTCGTGCATCTGCAGCGAGCAGTCGCGACCGCCGAGTGACACACACCATTCCCCGTTACCGACAAGCTGAATCTCGTTATGACGGGTCTGCTCTATGTTCAGCTCGACAAGAACGTTCTTGTTATCGCCGACACCGTTAGCCTTCACTTCGTTCAGAATCTCGCGGACAAGGGTCGGGGTCTCTTCGGCGGCATCCCTGATCTGCTTCTCAGTCGCATTTTTCAGAGGCAGGAGTGATGCTCCAAGGATCCTCTGACCCTTACCACCGCCGCCGCCGATCGCCTTAAGACGGATTCGGCTTTGCGGATACTCCTTGAACATGGCAATTACTTCAACCTGTACCTGAGCGGAAAGTTCATCGATAGTATAAAGATCAAGTCCTTTTTCGTATGAGGCATATAGAATTTTGTCTGCAAGATCCTCAAGCGAGAGTTTTTTGTCATCAAGAATTTTGGCATCAATTGCAATCCCGTGAGCTTTAACCAATCCGAGGAGTTTGTCGCGGCTGCCGTATTTCGTGACCATAGTTCTGGCAGTAACGTTGTTGATACCCGGTGTCACGCTGACCCCTACCTGAAGGGCGGTACGCTTTGCTTCATCTTTCTTGCCGGCATCTGCCTGGGTGCGTGAATTCGGTCCGATGAATTTAAGGCCGGCCTTTTCGATTGAAGCAACAAACTCTTCGTCCTCGGCCATAAAACCGTAACCGGCAAAGATAGAATCATAGCCGTTATCATGAGCAATCTGAATGATCTGCCCGATTCGCTCGACGCGCTCTTCCTTGCTGGCGCCGGTGTAGTCGGGCACGCGGTGAACGCGAGTCGAATCCGTAAGTTGACGCAGTTCCGGAGCAAGGGCGTTGGCATAAACAATGGAGTCTTTTTCAGAAAGGAGGATGCCGAAGTGGCTCATTCCCATCTCTTCGAAAACATCCATCGCCTCTTTTCTGATCGGGCCGCGGCAGACAATCAGCGGCTTGAGATCTTCGCTGGCAAAGGAGCGAACCCACTCAGAGTCGGATTTTCCCAACCTGCGGTCACGGTGAATCAGTGGATTATTCATGTAGAGGTCGTTCATTGGTCACTATCTCCAAATTGATTTTTATATACCTATAAGTATTCAGGAGTCAGGAGTCAGGAGTCAGTATAAATACGGGTTCATGCTGACCCCTGAATACTGAATACTGACTACTTTTTCTAGTGAAATTCCCTCTGCACACCACCCATGGGACCGGGCTTGTAGTGACGGAGAAGGAAGTTCATGTTTTCACCAAGAACCTTGCGCAGGTCAGTCGGCATGACTATCGCAGAGATTGAACCGAGGGCAAGGCCTTCTTTCGGGTTCATAAGCTCTTTTTCGTAGCGAAGGTTAAGGGCGCCTTCCTGAGCCTTAAGCCACTCTGCAGCCTCTTTCTCGGCGTCTTTTTTGGCAGCAGCACCGTCCATGCCGGCAGCGGTTCGCTCCGCAGCACCTTTCTTGACCATATCCGCAGCAGTAGCACGCATCTTGCGTACTTCATCCTTATAGACAAACTCTTTACCGGCAGGTCCCATAACCGCAAGACGTGTTGTCGGCAGGGCAAGAACAAGGTCTGCACCGGTCGGATAGTTATTGAAGGAGGCATAAGCACCGCCGTAGGCGTTGCGCAGGATCAGCAGGATCCGCGGGGTACGGACATCAACTATGGAGTCAAGCATTGAACGGCCTGCCTGAACAATGCCGCGTGCTTCCTGTTCACGACCGGGGAGGAACCCGGTCGTGTCTTCCATGAAGATGATCGGAATATTGTAAATATTGCAGAAGCGGACAAACCGGGCGATTTTGACAGCAGAGTCACAGTCTATCTGCCCCGAAGAAATTGCCGAGTTATTTGCAACAAAGCCGACCACGTTCCCGCCAAGACGGCCAAAGGCAGTGATGACCTCTTTGGCACGATCCGGTTGCAGTTCGAAGTAGTCACCATGGTCACATATCTGCTGAATGATGATGGAAACATCAAACGGGGTATTGAATCCTGTCGGCGAGTTGAACGCTTTTTTAAGAAGAGTATTGATCTCCCAGGTCTTCCGGTCGAGAGGATCACTGGTCTCCTGAAAAGGAGCGGCAACGCTGTTATTGTCAGGCAGGTAGGAGAGCAGCCGGACTGCCGTGCGCAGCGCGGCGACTTCATCGGTAACGGTAAGGTCGGCAACGCCGGATTTACCGTGAACCTTCGGGCCACCAAGCTCTTCCGGAGTTACATCCTCACCCAGAACTGATTTTACAACACCGGGGCCGGTGAGCCCGAAGAAAGTGTCATTAGGTTGAATGACAAAACTTCCCTGCCGTGGCAGATAACTGCCGCCGCCGGCATTGAAGCCGAACATGCACATGATTGACGGGACGACGCCGCTCATCTTGCGCAGTGCGGTAAAAGCTTCGGCATAACCGTCAAGTCCGCCGACCCCGGCAGGGACGAAAGCGCCAGCCGAATCGTTCATGCCGATAACCGGTATGCCCTTGGCAGCAGCCAGATTAAAGAGCTTGGCAAGTTTGCTGCCGTTTGTTGCATCTATAGAGCCGGCGCGGACCGTGAAGTCATGCCCGTAGACAGCGACATCACGACCACCGATATTCAGGATCGCAGTAACAAGTGATGCGCCGTCAAGATTCTTTCCCCAGTTCTGGTAAAGAACATTCGGCGCTTCTCCGGAAAGGACAGAAAGACGCTCCCAAACGGTCATACGCTTCTTGAAGTGCTGTTTTTCGATCTGATCGATCTTGACCGACTTGATCGGCCGCTGAATGAGGTCATAGCCCTCTTTCATAGCCTCTTCATAGCCGCCGGTTATCCTGGAGATTTCCCCCGGGATCGTAAATTCAACTTTCTCGGTGGGATCAAACGGGTTTTTAAGCGAAGGTTTCACAGCTTGCATAGACATCTCCACCATCCTTCCTATCATTGGTTTGATAACTGCTTTATATATGTTACCTGGTAACTACGGCTAGCACTCTGACTTCCTGGCCATCCTTCGAGAGGAGACGATGCCGCAAAGAAGAGTCGAAATAGACACAATCCTCTTCCTCAAGAGTTATTCTTTGATCTTCAAGTAAAAGTTCGGCTGTTCCTTTCATCACATACAGAAACTCTTCACCGTCGTGACTGTAGGTATTTTCTTCTGCCACCTTTTCAGTTACAGATAACAGAAACGGCTCCATTTTCTTGTTCTGCTTTCTGAAGGAGAGCGATTCGTAAGAGTAACCCTGGCTGGTTCCAGCCCGGGAAATTACTCTGGGAATCAGTTTGCGCTCACTTCTTCTTACTACCTCATAACGACACTCCTCCTCGTCTTCTGTAAAAAAGAGCCCGATTTTTACATCAAAGAACTTGGCGATTCTTGAGAGTGTAGCAATAGGGGGAGAGACATTGTTATTTTCAATCTGGGAGATAAGTGCTGGTGAAAAGCCGGTCTCTCTGGCAACGGCCTGAAGAGTGAGCTTTTTTGCAAGACGAAGTCTTTTTATCTTGGCACCGATATTATATTCGCTCATCAAATCCCCTGCTGAAAAATAATTCTGTTTTCGTGGGTGTTGTGTATACGAATAAGAGTTACATTGTCAATAAAAATTATTTAGTTGCGGCAAAATCCGGGGCAGTTTTGTCAGGAGTAAAGCTTGTTTGCGTTTGTCAACGAGGAAGGTGTTTCATGTCGGCAAAAAAAGGTGCGGGGAGATGGAAACTACAGCTTCACCTTGATGGCGAAGCTGTAGTTGAATCCTTTGTCCTGGTTTCCAGCATATAGGCAAAGAGATTGCGGCACATCTGGAGCCGCTTCAAGTAGATTTTTCGAGGGGTTGCCTCCAGCTGCTCAATCTGAGGCTTCAGGCGGTCGCAGCGCTCCAGACTCTTTTTAAGCTCTTCAACCCCCATATTCATTGCATTCTCAGTCTGACTGCAAACCAGTTCAAACTCTTCTTTCCATGGTTCATCAGCTGCATATGCAGAAGACGGAGCGATAGTGAGAGAGATCAAAGTTGCAAAGTTAATCATAAATGCAATTAACAGCAGAGTAGAGTAACGGCAGATCTTCACTGCTCCTCCCTCATTGCCGGGTGACATCGTCGGCACTCATCCATCGGAAAGGCAACAGTCATATGACAGACTCCGCAGTAGTTGCCTTTGAGTATTTCCGCCATTGAAAAGTGTGTCCCTTTCTTTTTGATGTTGAAAATATCCGGATGACAGTTGTCGCAATCCAGCCAGGCAGCATGCGCCTTGTGAGGGAAAATGGCTGGAGGAATTATGGACATCTCCGCCTCCAGAAGCAACTCCTTGTCAAATTTCATGTCCTGGGATTTTTTTTTGATATATGATTCAGGCTTGATCAGTTTGCGTTCAACAGCTTCAGTCCAGTGGATACCATTGCCGGTCATGGTCATAGGGAGTGCCCTGGCAAGAAGAAGATCTTCAAACTTTTTACTGCTGTAGTTGAAATCGCCGTTGTGACATTTTTCACAATTACCGTTATGGCGAAAGGCTATCTTGCCGTTGTGACAGGCACCACAGAACTTCCCGCTCCGATTTGCACGCTCGGTAATCTCCGTAGTGCCGCTCTTCATCTGAAAATCCAGTTCACCATGACATACGCGACAGGTATATTTTTCGCGATGAAGCCAGTGAGAAAAGGTTACAGCCTGTTGTCCGTTTCTGGTCGAAGTTCTGTCCAGAAGCAAGTTGCCATACTCTTCGCGAGGCGGAGGCGCTGGAAGATTGAAATTGGCAAAACTATCGGTTACATGCAAAACCGTTAAAAAAAATAAAATTGATGCGCTCGAAAAAAGTCTTTTCCCCCTCCCTTGACGGGAGGGGGTCAGGGGGTGGGTGAAGTTGCAACATGCTGTTATCATGGCATCTTCCCCCCCACCCTAACCCTCCCCCGCCAGGGGGGAGGGGACTTTATTTTGAGAATTTGCGAATTCATCAAAATTACCGGCCAGTACATCTACTGAACCTGCTTGGTATGGCAGCGGCGACAGTCGCTCTGTGGAAACGCAACATTGCCGTGACATGCGCCGCAGTATTTCCCGGCAAAAAGGTCAATCATGCTGTATTTCTCGCTGCCTCGCTTGACCCCGACAAAAATATCAGGATGGCAGAGCTCGCAGCCATTCCATACAGTATGCTTTTTGTGGGAAAAGATAATTTCAGGAACCCCCTCCACCTTGGTGCCGATAGAGAAATCCTTCTGGTTGGTCATTGGTGCTCTTTTGGTCGAGACCCCTTCAACGTAATCGACAAGCTTGATCGCTCCGCTCTCTTCCGCCTGTTCCCAGTTTATGCCGTTCCCCCCCCGCTCTTTCGGCATTTTGTCTGCAAAGGCGCGAAACGCTCTCTCCCTCTGCTCTCGGCGAGCCTCTTTTTCCAGAACAACCTTGTCCTGGCTGTGACATTTTATACATCGCTTCATGTCGTCCTTTGAAAACTTGTCGCTGCATGCTGCAAAAAGAGTCTCTCCGCCAAAAGTGAACTTGCCGTTATGACAGACTCCGCAGTAATACCCTTTCATATTGTCAACAGCCCTGATCCCCCCTTCGTTTGCTTTCATGGAAAATCCTATATCAACATGACAGACACGACAGGTAAAATTACGGCGATGCACCCAGTGTTCGAACAGTACCGGATTCACCCCTGCTTTTGCCGAGTTTGCAGAGATGGTCACATTACCGTAATCGTGCTCCAGCACCTTTTTCTTTTTAACTCCACCAGCAGAGAACGCAATACCTGCAAAACCCAACACTATTGCCATGATTGCCAAAATGCGTTTCATGTGACTCTCCAAAAGATAAAATAGGTGGACATTATCCGCATGAGCATAAGGTTTGTCAATGCAATATAATTAGGAATTGTCAAGTAATGTTGCAGAGTGGACAGTGCGGATTACTGTGCAGGGGTATTTCCCTGAATTTAAGGGAAAATACATCATAGGTGAGGAGCCGGTTTGTTAACAGTTGCCCGGTGCCGAGAAGGAATTTAATCGCCTCGGTAGCCTGAAGAGTGCCGATAATGCCGGGCAAAACCCCGATTACCCCGGCTTTTGAGCAGGCCAGAGCCACATCCTCTTCCGGAGCTTCGGGGAATATACAACGATAACATACTGACTTACCGGGTATAATGGTGGTTGTCTGACCTTTAAAGCGAAGAATCCCGCCGTGTGAAAATGGTTTTCCTGTTTCAAGAGCTGCATCGTTAATCAAAAATTTGGCAGGAAAGTTGTCTGTAGCGTCGATAATAAAATCGTACCCAGACATTATCCCTTTTATATTTTCAGCTGACACTCGCATGGGATAAGTCACAATACTTACATCAGGATTTAACGGCTCCAGAGCTCTTTTTGCCGAATCTACCTTGGCACTGTTGATGGAAGGGGTATTGTGAAGAATCTGTCTCTGAAGATTTGACAGTTCCACCCTGTCGCCATCCGCAATACCAACAGTCCCCACCCCTGCTGCAACAAGGTAGTAAAGTGCAGGAGAACCGAGTCCGCCAGCACCGATAACCAGTACGCGACCGGCAAGCAGCTTTTCCTGGCCTTCCTCGCCGACTCCTTCAAGGATAAGATGCCTTGCGTAACGCTCTTTTTGTTCTTGAGTCAACATCAGCATCTCCGGCTGCCTGATCCCTTGCAGCTTTGATAGAAAGGTTTTCAGTAACAAAAAGGGGAGCAAGCTCCCCTTTTTCTTGAAATACTATAAACAGCCCCTTAAGCCAGACAACTCTCCAGCACAACAGGAGCCAGAAGAGTTTTCAGCTTCTTCCTTGCCCCCTCTTCAATCTGCCTTACCCGCTCGCGGGAAATGGCAAAATAATCGGCTATCTCCTGTAGAGTCAGCGGCTCTTCAGCTGCAACCCGCTGCTCAATAATGTAGCGCTCTTTCTCATTCAGCTTCTCCATGGCTTTGCCGATTTTCTGCTGAAGAAGCGCAGCTTCCTGATACTCCACCATCACCTCTTCCTGATTTTGCCTCTCATCTGCAAGACCATCAAGCATGGTGAAACCTTCGCCTGCCACTATTTCGGCATCAAGCGAATATTCCCCCCTCATCCTCTGCTCCATTTCACTGACCTCTGACTCCTTTACATCAAGGTTCAGGGCTGTATCTTCAAGACTGTCATGGCCAAGTGCACTTCTGATTGCATTTTTCGCCTGAGTGAGCTTGAAAAAAAGCTTTTTCTGCGCCTGGGTCGTGCCGATTTTCAGCAGGCTCCAGTTTGAAATGATAAAGTTCTGTACATACGCACGAATCCACCAGACAGCATAAGAGATAAGCCTGACCCCTTTATAGGGGTTGAATTTTCGCACTGCCATCATCAATCCGATGTTACCCTCCTGGATAAGATCAAGTATCTTCATCCCGTAAGCACGGTATTCGGTGCATATCTTGACGACAAAGCGAAGATTTGAGGTGACAAGCTGGTGAGCAGCATCCAGATTTTTCTCTTCATAAAGGGATACAGCCAGTCTCTGCTCTTCTTCGGCATCAAGAAGGGGAAACTTTCGTATTTCGGAAAGGTAAAGCGTAAGACTGTCAGATACAACAGGAAGATTCATATTTGTCATGTTCAACCTCTGCAAATATCCACAAAAAGTTAGCACTCTCAGGGTGAGAGTGCTAACAATATATCACCTCGCACTCAAGATTTCAAGTGGTTGGTTTATTTTTTCTCGTACATCATTATTGTCATTTCCGGCTTTTTTGGGGCATATGCGAATGTAATCCTGCTGGCTGCATCCTGCCAGCGATGGGTAACCATATGCGGAGCGCTGGTTCGGTCAATGACCCCTTCCCCATACAGTTTCTTCTGTTTTGCCAGGAGCTTTTCTATACCGTTCTTCTTAACATAGGCAGGTGCGAAAGTGACTGAAACAGCGACAAGTTTGTTGGTGCTGAATGCAAAGCTCCGCTGCTTGATTTCGCTGGAAGGTGCAAGCTGCTTGTAAATATCCTGCGTCCCCAGCTTTGACATCTTCCCTTTAGGAAAAACCTTCGCTACAGTGTGAGCATCAGCCCCCCAGGGGGTCTTGCCATAGCCTGCAAAGAGAGCTGCGGCAAAAAGATCTGCCTGTAACAAAAGAAACACCGGCAGAATCAGTAATACTAGTCTTTTCATGAACTCTCCAAAATACCGGTTTCTGTCAATGAACCGCTTAAGTTATTAATGATAGAGAGTGCCATTATTTCTGTCAAGCACTGCGTCAGCACTGATAACAGATGACTCTCTTATTATTCAAGTGCTTCAGCAAAGACCTGCCTGATGTCTTCTGCAAAAATAAAGTCGAGCTCCTTGCGAATCTCTTCCGGTATGTCATCAAGATCATTTCTGTTCCGCTCGGGAATTATCAGACGTGTTACCCCAGCCCGACGAGCCGCCAGAGCCTTCTCTTTCAGCCCTCCAATTGCCAGGACCCTGCCAGTCAGGCTGATTTCGCCGGTCATGGCAATATCCCTTTTTGCGAGACGCCCTGTCATAAGTGAGACAAGGGCGGTCGCCATGGTTATCCCTGCTGAAGGGCCATCTTTAGGGATGCTGCCGGCCGGGACATGAATATGGATGGCAATGTCACTGAAAGAATTTTCTGCAATTCCAAGCTCCATGAAGTTAGCCTCTGCAAAAGAGAGCGCTGTCCTTGCCGACTCCTTCATGACTTCACCGAGGGAACCGGTGAGAATAAGTTCCCCCTTCCCCTTCATTTTCGTAGCTTCTACAAAAATTATATCTCCTCCAACCTCTGTCCAGGCGAGGCCAGTAACAACCCCGACACGATCTTTTTCAGCAGCAACTTCATTAAAATAAAGGGGATGCCCCAGAAACTCTTCGACCAGTTCGGAAGTTATCGGGGTTCGCATGATCTTTTTCTGGGTTATTTCCCGGGCAGTTTTGCGAAAGAGAGTAGCGATGTTTCTCTGGAGGTTTCTTACCCCGGCCTCTCGTGTATAGTCGCTTATGATTCTTGCCAGAGCTGCGGAAGAGATCTCAGGAGGGGTATCTGACAGGCCGTTTTCTTCAATTTCTCTCGGAATCAGATAGCGATTAGCAATATGCTCCTTCTCTTCCCTGGTATAACCGGAAAGCCTTATTACCTCCATCCTGTCTTTCAGGGCAGGGGGTATCGGGTCAAGTTGATTTGCTGTGGTTATGAACATGACGTTACGTAGGTCAAAAGGGAGATCAAGATAGTGATCAGTGAATGTATTGTTCTGCTCCGGGTCAAGTACTTCGAGGAGGGCACTTGAAGGATCCCCTCGGAAATCGAGGCCAATCTTGTCAACTTCATCCAGCATGAAGACAGGATTGTTGGCACCACAACGGTAAATCTCCTGGATGATTCTTCCTGGAAGTGATCCTATATAGGTTCGTCGATGGCCGCGAATCTCCGCAACATCACGCATTCCGCCCAGAGAAACGCGGATGAATTTTCGGCCAAGCGCCCTGGCAATCGAGCGACCAAGGCTGGTCTTTCCAACCCCCGGAGGGCCTACAAAGCAGAGTATCGGCCCCTTCATCTCATCTTTCAGGGTTTTTACTGCAAGATACTCCAGAATCCTCTCCTTGACCTTGACAAGATTGTAGTGATCATCGTTTAAAACCTCTTCAGCCTTGTTAATATCACGATTGTCAGTGGTGCTGATTTTCCATGGGATGCCGGCAAGGTAATCTAGATAAGTCCGTGAAACCGTATACTCCGGAGAGGCGGGGTTTATCTTCTCCAGTCTTTTCAGCTCCTTGTCAGCTACGGCTCGCACCTCATCCGGCATCAAGGCGGCACCCAGCTTCTTTTTAAGTTCATTAAGGTCAGTTTGCGGTTGCTCCTCTTCTCCCAGTTCATCCTTGATCTGCTTCATCTGCTCCCGCAGAAGATACTCTTTCTGGGTCTTGCCGACCCGCTTTGAAACCTCTGCCTGCACCTCCCCCTTGATCTGAAGGCGCTGTACTTCGCTTGTAAGATGAGAATAGACCTTTTTTATCCTCTCGATCGGATCTATGGTCGCAAGCAGCTCCTGCTGCTCATCAAGCGGCAGATTCACATAGATTGCCACCAGATCCGAAAGCCTGGCCGGATTGTCAATATAGTCAATCAACTTCATGACATCTTCAGGAAGGGGTCTGCCGTAGGAGAGGGAGATTTTCAAAAGGGCAGAAAGGCTTGATACAAGAGCATCCGAGACAATCGTCTTCTCGGCAAACTCCCGGAGAGCTTCGATTCGCGCCAGAGGAAACGGTCTTTCAACCGGAACTTCCAACAGCTTTACTCTCGACAGCCCCTCTAAAGTTACTTTTGTGGTCTGATCCGCCAGACGGGTCATCTTCGTTATACGGCAGACAGTTCCTATCTCATTGAGGGATTCGAACAGGTCAGACTCACCCTCCCGCCTGATCCTGAAGAGAGCGACAAGGTTATTATAACCTACGGCATCCTCAAAAATGAGCCGCTCATTCTCTTTGAGGAATATTGTGATCAGCATGTACGGGAATGCAACCAGTTCTCGCAAGGGGTATATCGGGACTATTTCTGGTATGTGGATTGAATCTGGCATATCGAGCCTTCAGCTGGAGTTGGTTTTGATGCACTCGCAAAAAGTCTTTTCCCCCTCCCTTGACGGGAGGGGGTCAGGGGGTGGGTGAAGTTGCAACATGCTGAAATCATGGCATCTTCCCCCCCACCCTAACCCTCCCCCGCCAGGGGGGAGGGGACTTGTTTAGAGAATTTGCGAGTGCATCATTTTTGACAGACTGTTTCTGTTTAAGATTAACTACCTGACAGGCGAGTGTCAAGGTGAGATAGAGATAGAACAATTTTATACATGGACAGAAACTGCAAAAATATGTAACATTGTTTGATAAATGGCTGAAGAAACTGTTGGTTTCAGTTTCTGGCATGAATAAATAGGGCATACATCAGATGGTGCTGCATGACTGTTGAAAAGAGATCGCCTGTTGTTTCAATCCTCATGCCGGTGCGCAATGAAGGAAGATTCCTCCCGGCAGCGATTCTTTCAATGCAGCGACAGACTTTTACTGACTGGGAGCTCGTGGCTGTTGATGACAGCTCCAGTGATAATACAGCCAGAATTCTGGCTGATGCCGCAGCAGGCGACAAACGTATTATCGTACTGCAAAATCCCGCTCAGGGTCTTGTCCCAGCATTGAATTACGGCCTTGCTGCCTGCAGGGCAGATCTTGTCGCCAGGATGGACGGTGATGACATCTCTCACCCCGAGCGACTTGCTGTGCAGATAAACCTGCTGAACTCAAACAGTGAGATCGGACTTGTTGCCTGCTCTTTTCGTCATTTTCCAAGGCAGGTTCTACGCTCCGGTATGCTTGGTTATGAAAAGTGGCAGAACTCCCTCGACACTCATGATAAAACAGTGGCCGATATCTTTGTAGAGTCACCATTTGTTCACCCTGGGGTAATGTTTCGCAAGGGGCTGGTGACTGAAATTGGCGGTTACCGGCAGATGGGCTGGGCAGAGGATTATGATCTATGGCTCAGGCTAGCAGCAGGCGGCACCAGGTTCGCCAGAACAGTCAAACCCCTGCTTTTCTGGCGCGACCGACCGGAGAGGGCAACCAGGACAATGCCAGAGTACTCCCTGGAGTCATTCAGGAGATGCAAGCTTCATCATTTGCAAGCCGGATTCCTTGCCGGTGTGGAGAGTGTGGTTCTGGCCGGAGCAGGCAAGGAAGGGCGAGCCTGGCGCAGAATTTTGATGGATAAAGGGATAACGGTCTCCCTCTGGGTTGATGTTGACCCCTTGAAGTCAGGCCGAATACTTCATGGTGTAAATGTAGTTACCCCTCAAGAAGTTTCACCCAAAGATGGTAAACTGCTTATTACTGTAGGAACCCGTGGCGCACGGTCTGGAATACGTCAATGGGCAGACAGTGCGGGCTTTGTAGATGGAACAGATTACATCTGCGTTACGTAAGAGGCGGCAAATTGAAGAGAATTGCACTGATCCCGGCGGCAGGTGCTGGAAAACGTATGGGCAGCTCAATAAACAAGCAGTATCTGCTTCTTGATGAGAAGCCGATACTTGTCCACACGCTTAAACTTTTTGAAAATTCGGGATTTATTGATGAAATCTACCTGATAGTCCCGGAGAACGAAATAGACTACTGCCGCAAAGAGGTTGTTGAGCGTTACGAATTCAATAAAGTAAAACAGATAGTTGCAGGTGGCGCAGAGCGGCAGCATTCTGTTCTTAACGGCCTTAGAGCGATAAAAAATGCTGAGCCAGATGACATAATACTGATTCATGACGGAGTCAGACCGTTTGTGTCACCTGAGATAATCCAGCGTTCAGTCGAAATAGCCCTGGCTCATAAAAGCGCTCTGGTGGCTGTACCGGTAAAGGATACCGTGAAAATCGCACGAGATGGTTTTGCCATCAGCTCCCCCCCCCGTGCAACTCTCTGGCTTGCCCAGACACCGCAGGCATTTTGCTTCAGCACCATCCTTGCTGCCCATGAGAGCGCAGCAGCAGAAGGCTTTATCGGGACGGATGATGCATCTCTTCTTGAGAGGGTTGGTGAAAAGAGCCATATTGTTGTTGGTGATTACCGGAATATCAAGATTACTACCCCGGAAGACCTGATTCTGGCTGAAACTTTTATTAGTGAGTCGAGGTCTCAAAATCGTATGCGAATCGGACATGGTTATGATGTACACTGTCTCGTGGCAGAGCGTAAACTGATTCTGGGCGGAGTTGAAATCCCTTTTGAAAAGGGGCTGCTCGGGCATTCGGATGCCGATGTACTGTTGCATGCAATCACTGACGCTCTGTTGGGAGCAATAGGCGAAGGTGACCTGGGACGACATTTCCCGGACACTGACCCTGCCTACAGGGGGGTATCGAGTATCCGGCTGTTAAAGCAAGCCATGAAGCTTGCAGAGAAAAAGGGGTACACTGCCGGGAACATTGATGCTACGATAGTCGCACAGCGTCCTAAACTGGCTCCGTACATCACACTCATGAAGAGTAATATCGCCTCGGCACTGGAATGCGATCCCGACAGAATCAACATCAAGGCGACAACAACCGAGGGGCTTGGTTTTGCAGGGCGTGGTGAAGGGATTGCAGCCTATGCTGTAGCGCTTATGCATAAGCAGAATTAGCAGATGAGGAGCCTGCATACATTTATGAAGCTGAACATTCTGATAATCAGCCAGAATGAAAATATTCGCAGTATCCTTTCCAGTTTCCTGGCTGTTGAAGGGCACGAGGCGAGGTCTGCCTCGAATCAATCTGACGGGATTGAAGCAATCTCTTCAAATCGTCCGGATCTTGTAATAATAGAGGTTTCAATGCCCGAAATTTCGGCCATTGAAACAGTAAAAGTATTACATAGAGGGAGTACAACCAGGTCAATCCCGGTAATTGTGATTTCCGACTTTACAGAACTTGAAATTGAGCTATTGCATATTTTTGATTTCATCTGCAAACCTGTTGATCTTGCAAGACTGCGAGAAGACCTCGAAATCCTTGCACAGGGGCGAAAAAAGCGAGGGAATCAGGCAGACGCCGACCAGCTATCAGCAGAAGATCACATAAAATTTCACGATTTTCTGATTGCTCACTCCGGTCTTCATTTTGAAAGAAGGAACATCAAAATGCTGGAGCGCGGCCTGAAAAACAGAATGACTGCACTAAGGATAACCAGATTCGCAGACTACTTTGATTTTTTAAACAAAAACCGTGAGAAACGTTTGGAACTTCAAAAACTCCTTCAGTTTCTGACTGTAGGGGAAACCTTTTTCTTTCGCTATCACCCCCACTTTTCTGTTCTTGCCAGCAGGATAACCTCTCTCAAGGAAAAGCATGCCGAACACTCTCCACTCCGGTTCTGGTCAGCAGGCTGCGCTACCGGGGAAGAGCCGTACTCGATAGCAATGACGATAATGGAGAGCCTTCCTGACTGGAAAAAACGGAACATCAGAATATTTGCTACCGACATCAACAATCTTGCCCTCAAAAGTGCCCGTGAAGGGGTATACAGTTCATGGAAAATGCGGGTCACAGAGAAGAAATATCTTGATAAATACTTCAAAAAGATTGGAGAGAGTTATGTTGTCAGGGATGAGGTGAAATCTCTGGTCGAATTTTCGCATGTAAATCTTCAGGAGGCAGTTGTTGACTCTTCTTCCCTGCCAAAAGGTTTTGATGCTATCTTCTGCCGGAATGTCATGATCTACTTCACAACTTCAACAACAAAAAAAGTTGTGGAAACTTTCAATACTTTATTAAAACCGGGCGGCGCTCTCTTCCTTGGTCATGCAGAAACCCTGGCGCACATATCTTCCGAATTTGACCGGCATCTCCATGAGGGGGGCTTTTATTACCTGAAAAAGATTGAATCGCCACCTGCAAAGACAGATACAGCCTCTGAGCTGAAGCCGGTTAACAGGAACCAGGATATTAAATTAGCCTCTGCCCCATTACCAGGGAAGGTCTCCTCGCCAGCTTTGCCTGCACCAACAGACATAACAGTCGAGATCGAGAAACTTTTCAGACAGGGAACCACTTTAATCGAACAGGAAAAATTCCGTGAAGCAGAAAACCCGTTAAGGCAGATCCTGGCTCTGGAACCGCAACATACAGGAGCGATTCTTGCCGAGAGCCTTATTCAGGCAAATAATGGTCATATCAAGAATGCACTTCAAACCTGCAACAGGGTGCTCGTAATTAACGACCTTGTGCCTGAGGCTTATTATCTGCGGGGACTTCTCTATGAAATGACTGACAGAGAAGAGGATGCCGTTCATGAGTACAGAAAGGCAATACTCCTTGATATGGATTTTGTCATGCCCCATTATCAGCTTGGCAAGCTCTATTTTCGGACAGGTCAGCAGAAATCAGGGGCAAGGGAGCTGAAAAACAGCCTGAAACTTCTGGAGAAATCGGGCAGGGAATCGATTATTCCTTACTCCGGCGGCTTATCCAGAGAGGTTTTTCTTGGGCAGCTCACTAATGAGCTGGTTCGCGTAGAAATGATGATGACAGCTTGAAGAAAGGAGATGTTTCCCTAATGGCAGATAACAGGTCATATGACATCCGCTCCATCCTGAACGAGATGCGCCAGGAGTACTGGCAAGGGCTTGCAGAAGTTGCTCAGATACAGGAGGAACAGCTTGAATGCCTGACATTTACCCTGGGTGGTGAGCTGTATGCTTTTGAAACCAGCTATGCCGCCGAGGTTATCCGTGTTCCGAAACTTGTCCGGGTGCCAGGGGTGCAGACTATAATTATCGGAATCTTCAATCTGAGGGGCGAGATCATAGCGGCAATGGACATCAGATCCATGCTTGCCATCCAGATGCCGGCTATCACCCCTGATGCCAGGCTTATCGTCATAAGAGCAACAAACTTCACAACCGCCATCCTTGCCGATACAGTGCAGGGGGTGGTCTCTTTTTCTCTCGGCATGTTCGAACCGGTAGTTAAATCTGTCGAGAGCAGTGCCCGTGAACTTATTCGCGGGCAGGTAAACCACGACGGAAAGATGGCAATGCTGCTCGATATGGCAAAACTGCTGGAGTCGCCAGCGTTGGTAGTCAATCACTCATAAGGAGTTTCTATGTCCAGTAAAGTATCAGTCAAGATTGCCGGTATTCTCATCATGGTCATGATGCTGATCATGACGATCTTCACGGTCTATTTTGTGAACTCCCGTAGCGCAAACATGGAGGAAGAGCTCCTGTTGATTGCGAAGATCGAGGCATTGACCGGGGCAAAGATGATGGAACAGGTTCTGGAAGAGATGATCAACAGCGGACGCTTCACAGAAGACGAAGTTTTTGATACCAACTACATTCCGATTCCGAATACTGATCCGCAAAAATATCATACACGTTATGACAGCTACCTGGACAAGGTCATCCTGAAAATTGAGGATGAGTACCTGAAAGATGAACAGGTGGTCTTTGCTGTTCTGGTAGACAAGAATGGCTATCTCCCGACACATAACAGCAGATATACCAAACCCCTGACCGGAGACAAGGAGACCGACAAGGTAGGAAACAGAACCAAGCGGCTCTTCAATGATCCGGTAGGGCTTGCCGCAGCAAAAAACCGGCAGGAATTCCTGAAACAGGTATATGCAAGGGATACCGGGGAGAAGATGTGGGACATCTCTGCGCCTGTCATGGTTAAGGGGAAACATTGGGGAGGATTCAGGATAGGCTCCTCCATGCTCAAGATGGAGAAGAAAATTTCGCAGCTAAAAGCCCAGATCATCATCTCCATGTTCATAATGCTTCTAGTGGCAAGTCTGACCATTTACCTTGTAGTCAAGCATTACATGCAGCCACTGCTCCGACTCACGCAGGTAGCGCGGCGGATTGCAGACGGCAATCTTGATGAGGAGGTCCGTGTTGAAAGCCGGGATGAGATAGGAACCCTGGCTGAGGCATTCAACAAGATGACAACTGTCATTGTGAAAAATCTGAAGGTTGAGATAGAAAAGAGCAATCGCCTGATAGTTTCCATTAAAGACGCGATAGTTCATCTTTCAAGCTCCGCAAACCAGATGATGGCTATCAGCGTCCAGCAATCTTCGGGCTCCTCTGAACAGGCTGCAGCTGTACAGGAGGTAACAACAACGTCAGAAGAGATCGCCATTACTGCAAAACAGATAACCAGCAACGCTGTTTCGGTCGAAAAGATGGCTGAATCGACCAGCCAGAGTTGCCACGTCGGCACGCGGGAAGTAAGTAATGCAATCAACGGAATGGCGCTTCTAAAGTCACAGGTGCAGAGTATTGCCGAAAGCATGCTCAAACTGGGAGACAACAGCCAGAAGATAGGCGGAATTGTTGAAATAATTGACGAAATCAGTGATCAGACAAACCTTCTTGCCTTGAATGCTGCCATAGAGGCCGCCGGAGCCGGAGAAGCCGGAAAGCGTTTTGCCATAGTAGCGCAGGAGGTTCGTCGGCTTGCCGAGAGGACGGTTGAAGCAACCAGGCAGATCAAGAGCCTGATAGAAGAGATCCAGAAGTCAACGAATTCAACGATAATGGTTACCGAAGAGGGTACAAAAGCTGTAGATTCAGCGGCTCATCTGGTAGACAAGGTACAGCTCTCTTTCGGGAATATCATCGGCTCGGTGGAAGAGACCGCCAGATCCGCCAAAGAGATAACCCTCTCTACTCAGCAGCAGACTTCTGCATGCGAGCAGATGGCCGAGACCATGACCGAAGTCCGTGATGTCGCCCAACAGGTCGCCGGTAGCGCCAGGGAGACTGAGAGAGCGATATCTGAAATAATCGCCTTGACGGAAAAGCTACAGACACTGGTTGAAGAGGATTCAAAGTAGAGAGAGGGCTTGCAACCATTTGTCATCGGGAGCAAGCCGCAACCCATTGATGCAAATGTATATTCTTCGGAGCTATAACTAAACTGATGTTTTCTTTTTATGAGTTATCAGAAGAGGCCTGAATGGCAACAAAGTATCTCGACATTTTTCTGAAAGAGGCTGAAGAGCATCTCGGATCATTGCAAAAATGGCTTCTGGTTCTGGAAAAAGAGCCGGAAAACAAGACTCTGCTCCACGATCTTCTCCGGAACGCGCACACCCTCAAAGGCTCAGCCAGAATGCTCGGCTTTGAGGAGATAAGCGTTATTGCCCATAAAATGGAAGATTTTTTCAAGGAGATGGAAGAGGGGGAGCGCACAGTCAACTCTGCTGCTGTTGAACTAATGCTACAGGGGTCTGATGCTATAAGCCGGATGATTGATGCGCTGGCAAAAGGTGAGAACTCCCCTGTAGATATTGATCTTTTCATGGCGGCTTTTGAAAAGGGTCAATCAACAGCCGAAGCGATCAGGGAGAGTTCAAAGCCGGAGACAGAAGCATTCGGTGATACGGTCAGAACCAGTGTCAAGACCCTTGACAGCCTTGTCAACCTTCTGGGCGAACTGATAATCAATAAAAAGCGATTTGAGGACAAATCGTCCGAGCTCAAATCTCTTGGCCGTTCAGGGGATGCCTTTGTACCTGTTGCCCGGCTCCGGGAGTTTCATCAGGCATTTGAAGAAGATGTACTTTATCTCGGTTTTCTTATTCAGGAGCTTCATACCGAAGCAATGGCGCTCAGAATGCTCCCCCTCAAAACAGTTACCGAGGGTTTCAGGAGGATGGTTCGTGACCTCTCCAAATCCCAGGGGAAAGAGGTTGAGCTTGAAATTCTCGGAGAACATATCGAAGTTGACAGGGTTCTGCTTGAGAGCCTCAAGCCGATGTTTCTGCATATGCTTACAAATGCCGTAGATCACGGGATTGAACTTCCTGATGAGCGGGTGGCCAGGGGTAAACCTGCCAAAGGGACGATCCGCCTTGCTGCCAGACATGAAGGGAACAGCGTAGTCATTGAAATTCGTGATGACGGCTCCGGGATGGATCCGAAAAAAATCAAGCAGATTGCGCTAAGGCGTGGCGTAATCGATAAAGACGAGGCTGAGATGCTGCGAGATGATGAAGCGCTCTATCTCACCCTGCGCCCCGGATTTTCAACCAGCGAAATCGTTACCGACATATCCGGTCGTGGAGTCGGTATGGATGTCGTCAAAATGAGCATTGAAAAGGTAAAAGGGAACCTGACTCTCAAAAGCGAAGTTGGGAAATATACCGAAGTTCAGCTGCAACTTCCCCTGACTCTGGCGGTTATAGATGCGCTGATGGTTTCCTGTGCAGGAGAGGAGTTTGCCATACCACTATCTTATGTGCAGGAGACAATAAAGATTCGTGGCGAGGACATTTCAACTGTTGCGGGTAAAGAGGTAATATCAGTTCGTAATGCCACAATATCACTGGTATCACTTGCTCAGCTTCTTGGCTTTGGCGATGAAAATACTTCCATCACCGGGGGGAAAGTCGCTGCTGTAATCCTGAAACAGCGTGACCAGGTAATTGCCTGTATAATTGACAAGAATCACGGCACTGCAGAAATAGTAGTCAAAGGGCTTGGCGGACAGCTTAAACGTGTCCGTCATACTTTCGGAGCAACAATTCTGGGTGATGGCAATCCTGCTCTCATACTTGATGTTCCCGATATTTTCGCTGTTTCAGAAGGTGTTTCAAGCGGTGGTGTGAGAAAGGCGATTCAACAGAATCAGTCCTTTGTATCACGAGGTAATGTTCTGGTTGTTGATGACTCCGTTACAACCAGGACAATGGAAAAAAGTATCCTTGTTGCCAATGGTTATGAAGTAGTTATAGCTATCTCAGCGGAAGATGCCCTTGAAAAAGTGGGTGGAGCAAATTTTGACCTCATCATATCTGATGTCGAAATGCCGGGTCTGAACGGTTTCGAGCTGACAGCAAGGCTCCGCACAATGGATGAGTACCGTGGCACTCCGGTTATCATTGTATCTTCACTCTCCAGGGATGAACATAAACGAAAAGCAATTGAGGTCGGAGCGCAGGCTTATATTGTCAAGGGCGCATTTGAGCAGGGGACTCTGCTGGACACGGTTGAGGCGTTAATCGGATGATACGGGTTTTACTTGCAGATGATTCAATGCTTGTCAGGATGGTTTTGAGAGATGCCCTGAAAAGCGCTGAAGATATGATTGTTGTTGCTGAGGCAACCAATGGTGTCGAGGCAGTAGCGCAGACTGAACTGCACAAGCCCGACATTGTCATCATGGATATACTGATGCCTGTCATGGGGGGTCTGGAGGCAACAGAAGCCATAATGGCCCGTTGTCCGGTTCCGATACTTATCCTGTCAGCAACGGTCAATGACACAGATCTGAACCTTGCGTTCACAGCCATCAAAAAAGGGGCTCTGGATGTCATGGGGAAACCATCCCTGAATACCCCTGACAACCAGCAGGGTTTTATTGACAAGCTGACAGAGAAGATCAGGCTTCTCTCCCGCATCAGGGTAATCCACCACATTCAAGGCACCAGGGAGCAACGCCCGCATACCGTTGCAGCCAAGCCTGACAGCACCCGCAATATACTTGCCATAGGTGCTTCTACCGGTGGGCCGAAAGCAGTCATGAGCATACTTAAAACGCTGCCTGCCAGTTTCAATGCAGCAGTTTTCATTGTGCAGCATATTTCGAGCGGTTTTGCCAAAGGATTTGCACAGTGGCTCAATATGGAGTGCTGTATCCCTGTGCGACTGGCTGAAGAGGGTGACAAGATACGTAATGGTGAGGTGCTGGTTGCTCCTACTGACCGCCATCTTCTGATCGAAAAAGGGGTCGTCAGATTTTCAGATGCCCCAGCTGTCAACTGTTGCCGCCCCTCCATAGATCTGTTTTTCAGCTCTCTGGTAACTGACTATGCCCCCCGGACAGCTGCGGTGCTCCTTACAGGGATGGGCAGGGATGGTGCAGAAGGACTGGCGGAGATAAAGGCGCATGGCGGCAGAACCATTGCCCAGGACGAAAAGTCTTCAGCAGTGTTCGGGATGCCAAAGGCCGCAATTGCCCTGAACGGAGCTGATGAAATACTCTCGCTCGAAGATATACCTGCCGCAATTTCACGCCTGTTTTCAAGTTAAAGGAGAAACATATGTCAAAACAGAAGATTCTGATAGTTGATGACAGCGAACTGGTTCTTGCAATGGCCAAAGATGCACTTATGGCTGCAGGCTATGAAGTCTTTACCGCAACAAACGGAATAGAGGCAAACAGCTACATATTTTCAACCAACAGCCGACCGGATCTGATTATCCTCGATATTATGATGCCGCTGCTTGACGGAAACAAGAAGGCCAAGCTTCTGAAAGAGAAAGACTTCAGCAAGGATATTCCGATAATGTTCATCTCTTCCAAAACAGAAGAGGAACTGGAGAAACTGGTCGAGGAGTCAGGTGCCGATGGATATATCTGCAAGCCGTTCACAAGCAGCGGCATTGTCAGCACTGTCCGCAAGGTACTGAAGTAGCATGGAGCCGGTGTAAAATCTTCACATAACGAAGGGGTTGTGCTAAATTTTGTAAATTGTACATTTTCCCTTAGTGAGGATCGCCATGCCGCTCAGAATCTACAACACCCTCTCCGCCGCAAAGGAAGAGTTCAGACCGCTTACTCCGGGCAAAGCAAGCATGTATGTCTGCGGAGTTACCGTCTACGACAACTGTCATATAGGACATGCCAGAGCAAATATTGCCTTCGATGTCGTTTACCGCTATCTCATTCACCTTGGCTACGACGTAACCTACGTCCGCAACTATACTGATATTGATGACAAGATCATCAACCGGGCCAATCAGGAGGGTGTAGAGTTTAACATCATCTCCGAGCGCTATATCAAGGCGTTCGACGAAGACATGGCACGCCTCAACCTTTCCCTGCCGACTCACCAGCCAAAAGCAACCGAATATGTTGCAGAGATAATCGCTCTGGTACAGACACTGATAAAAAAAGACGCGGCCTATGCTCTGGACGGCGATGTCTACTTCTGCGTTGAAAAGTTTGACAGTTACCTGAAACTCTCCAAGCGGAGTCTGGAAGAGATGCAGGCTGGCGCCCGCATTGATGTTGATGAAAGAAAGCATCATCCTATGGACTTTGCTCTCTGGAAAGCAGCCAAACCGGGTGAACCATTCTGGACATCACCCTGGGGGGATGGCCGTCCCGGCTGGCATATAGAGTGCTCTGCAATGAGCATGCGCCTATTGGGGGAGACTTTCGACATTCACGGCGGAGGCAAAGATCTCATCTTTCCTCACCACGAAAATGAAATCGCCCAGTCTGAGGCTGCAAGCGGCAAGCCTTTTGTCCGCTACTGGATGCACAACGGCTTTGTAAATATAAATGCGGAAAAAATGAGCAAGTCTCTCGGCAACTTCTTCACCATACGTGATGTTCTGGAGCGCTATGACGCCGAGATTCTCCGTTTTTTCCTCCTGTCAGCACACTATCGCTCACCGATAGATTTTTCCGATCAAAACCTTGCTGACGCCGAAGCAGGGCTTGACAGGATCTACACTGCACTTGCCGGAATTGATGAGCTGCTGGCAGGCAGGGAAGTGACAGCTGCAACTGAAATCAGCCCGGAATTGTCAGGAGAAGCAGAAATAGAGCTGCACGAAAAGCTTACGGCATTTCATACCCGTTTCACTGATGCAATGGACGATGATTTTAATACAGCACTGGCTATTGCCCATGTTTTTGATCTTGTCCGTTCAGCGAACAGAGTTCTGGCGGAGAAAAGTGACCGGGCAACAACAGTTGCGCTTTTGCAGGGGGTGAAAGCGGAAGTTGGCAGAGTAGCAAGAGTGCTTGGGGTGATCAACTCCTTGCCGTCTGAATACCAGAGCCGGATAAAGTCACGCAAAAGCGCTGCACTGGCAATGTCGACAGAAGAGATTGAAATGCTTGTAGCTGAGCGGAGTGACGCGAGAAAAGCACGGGACTTCAGGAAAAGCGACGAAATTCGCAACCTGCTGCTGTCAAACGGAATAGAACTGCTGGACGGTTCCAGCGGGACAGAATGGCGTGTGAAGTAGTGGATTAATCCTCAACAATCTCCCCGATAAGATCATAATCAGACGAATCAGTAATCTTCAGCTTGACAATATCTCCGATATTGGCCTGCCCGGAAGTGATGTAGACCATCCCGTCAATATCCGGAGCCTGACGTGAGGAACGACCTTTGAGCAGCAGCTCTGTCTCATCGCTAAGCCCCTCGACAATCACCTCTTCAATACTATCCATAAGCTTCCGGTTCCGCTTGAAAGAGAGCCTTGCCTGCAATTGCATAAGTTTTTTGTAGCGCTCCCGCTTGACCCTTTCCGATATCTGCTCCGGCATTAATGCAGCAGGAGTCCCTTCTTCCCTTGAATAGCAGAAAACACCCAGCCGGTCGAACTGCACCTCCTCCACAAAATGGCAGAGCTTTTTGAAGTCCTCATCGGTTTCGCCTGGAAAACCTACTATCAGCGAGGTGCGCAGAGCGATTTCAGGGATTTCATCACGCAGTTTCTTCACCAGAGTCCGGATCTGCGCTTCACTGCTGCGGCGGTTCATCCGGGAAAGCACCGGGTCGCTTATATGCTGGAGAGGGATGTCAAGATAGTTGCAGATCTTCTCCTCGCTTTTGATCAGTTTTATCAGGCCATCTGTAATGCCATCCGGATAGGCGTAGAGGAGCCTTATCCAGCGAAGTCCCGCAATCTTCACAAGCTCGGCCAGAAGCAGTTCAAGATTGATCTCACCAGAGAGGTCGCTGCCGTAAACCGTAATATCCTGCGCAATCAGGTTCAGCTCTTTCACCCCTCCGCCGACGAGGCGACGCGCCTCCTCCAGAACAAGATTAATTGGACGTGACCTAAATCCTCCCCTCAGGGAGGGGATAACGCAGTATGAACAGCAGTTGGAGCACCCCTCGGCAATCTTCAGGTAAGAGTAATATTTGGGAGAGGAGTGCATCCGGGGCATCTCAACGTCATAAAGATAATTCGGATCGCCGATATATCGGAGCTGCCCTTCAGTGCCCTTTTTTTCTGCGATTATCTCGGCAATTTTCGGATAATCGCCAGTACCGACAAAAATATCGACTTCCGGCAGCTCCCTCGATAACTCTTCCTGGTAACGCTGAGGCAGACAGCCGGTCACCACAAGCAGACGACAACGGGCATCATGCTTCCGGTCGGCCAGATCGAGAATAGTGTCGATACTCTCCTGCTTTGCTTCCTTGATAAACGAGCAGGTATTGACAATAATGATGTCAGCCTGATGTTCATCAGTGGTTATTTCAAACCCTTCCTTACCCAGATAGCCGAGCATAACCTCAGCATCAACAAGATTCTTGGGGCAGCCAAGGCTTATCATGCTCACTTTTTCTCTGCTCATGTATATCTAACCTCTCAATTTGTATGGCCATGGTGTTAATGAACAGACGAAGAGATACCCGAAAAGGTCGAAAACGGCAAGAAGATTATAAATGATATCCTGAATCGTTCTGCAAAAAAGCTTAAGAGGTTTACGGCGAGTCTAGGATGCTAGCCTCCTAAGTATTGTTTCCAGGCCGCTTTCTGGCCCTAGCCGGACGGCACCATCCTTGATCTGACCCGGCGGCTCCGCAGCTGTTTTCCTGCCTGCAAGGGGTTGAAGGAGAAGCGAAGAAGAAGTGAAGTTCAGATGAGAAGGTAATTGACTTTAATGTTAGAATAGCGTACTAACTCTGCATAATCTTGGATGATTTTGCGCTTTATAATGATGATTTAATGAGGTTGAAATGGCAGCCTGTTTTTTGATTTGATCGATGAATGAAAGCCGCTCTGATCAGTATGTTTGCTGATGGAGCGGCTTTTTTATTGCAGCTCGATAAACAAAGAATAACACGCAGTGTTCCGCCCCGGGAGGATTAACGGATGAAACGAACCATCTATATCGAAACTACCGTTATCAGCTACTATGTTGCAAGGCCAAGCCGCGATCTGTTGATTGCCGGACACCAGGAAGCCACCCATGAACTGTGGCCCAGGCTGCTCAATGAATACGAGCCCTTCATATCGGCTTTGGTATTTGAAGAGGCTCGTAAGGGAGACCCGGAGCAGTCACAGAAACGGCTTACGGCAATTGAATCATTTCAAATGCTTGCTATAACAGATGAAGCTATGCAACTAGCGGAAGAAATAATCAGGTTGAAAGGTGTCCCGGAACAATACCCGGAGGATGCCTTGCATCTGGCCGTAGCTGCCGCCAATGGGATTGATCTCATTGTTACTTGGAATTTCGCCCACCTGAATAACCCGTTTACCCGCATTAAAGTACGGCGTATTATTGAGCAAAGCGGCTACCGCTGCCCCTAACTCACATCACCCGAAGAGTTGTTGGAGGTCGAATCATGATAGACCCAATTGTTGAAGAAGTAAGAATAGCCCGCATGGAGCATACCTTGAGGTTTAATGGCGACCTGAAAGCCATCTGTGCTGACCTGCAAGCCGTTCAGAAGGCCTCCGGGCATCAGATAGTGTCATTACCACCGATAACACCGGAAGAAACCGGCATGAATGGGGGGCTGACCGAGGCGCGTTACCAGAAATTGGTGGCCGAAGCCGAGGAGGCGTATGTCGCTCGGGTGAAGGCATCACTTGAGGATGGGGGAAAGTCATTAAGGGTCGGAAAGTCATTAAGGGTCGCGTCTCCAAAAATCAAATAGCAACTGAATACAGGAATCCATGAAAGAAAAAAACTCCAAATCCGCAATAGCACCGCCGAGTTCCTGATCTTCACCAATCAGGCGGGCGAAAGCACCATAGAGGTGCGTGTCGAGGATGAAACTGTCTGGCTGACACAAAAGCTGATGTCTGCACTGTTCGAAGTGGATGTGCGCACCATCAATGAACACTTGGGGAATATCTATGAAAATGTTGAGCAACACCGTGAGGCAACTATCCGGAAATTCCGGATAGTTCAAAAAGAGGGGAACCGGGAGGTGGCGCGGAATCTGGATTTCTACAGCCTCGATGCCATCATTGCCGTGGGGTTCCGGGTGAACTCCTTACGTGCAGTGCAGTTCCGGCAGTGGGCGACGGGCGTGTTGCGCGACTTTGCTATTCGCGGCTATGTGCTGGACAAGGAGCGGCTTTAAAACGGCTCCTTTTTCAACAAGGAGTATTTCGACAACCTGCTGACTGAAATCCGCGAGATTCGCGCCAGCGAACGGAAGTTCTACCAGAAGACCACCGATATCTATTAAAAAGGAGACCCCTATGCCCCAAACTAACCCTCTCAAACGTTTCCGCTCTTACGAAATCTACTCGCAGTTAACAGGTCTTGAGATAAGTGCGGCAATCAAGACCAGTGAAGAGCAAGGGTCAATCACAGAGCGCTCCGGAAGGATACACCTCCGTTTTTTCAAGCTTGCTCCGAAAACAAAACCTGATGAGCTGACCCAGATTCGCTTTATCTGTGAGCCGGACGAAGCTTTTGATCTGGCGCTCAAGATTGGCCAGATTGGAAGTTCAGCTGTCGCTTGCAAGGAAAAACTAAATCCGCACAAGTTTTCTTCCGTAGGGCAAGGTGGGGAAATTGTCACGAGCCTCACAGTCGAGAAGTGGGAAAGGGGCGGCAAGAGCGGTTACGCCCTGACAGTTGGACGCGGAAAGGATTTTATCAGTGTGCCGATGCCGCTTGCCAAGCTTCTTTTCGCAGGCGAATTTTTGCGGGTGCTGTCAACTGAGCAGTGCTGGGTGGAACGGGCAGAAAAGAGAGCTCAAATAAATTAGTAGTTTGACTTATGTAGAACAAAGGTGTTACTGTCAGTTAGATCCTGCGTGAGGCAGGACAAAAACAACAGGAAGTTTAGGAGAAAGAACACAAATGGTAAACGGAACAGTAAAATGGTTTAACGACAGCAAGGGCTTTGGTTTTCTCGAGCAGGAAAATGGAGAAGATGTATTTTGTCATTTCTCCGCAATCGGAGGTGACGGATTCAAATCCCTTGCTGAAGGTGATAGAGTTACGTTTGAAGTGACAAAGGGTCCGAAAGGGCTTCAAGCCGCGAACGTAACCAGGATCTAGTCCTCCTTGTTAACGGACTCACAAGCCCCGGGAGAACCCCGGGGCTTTTTTTGTCCGGGACTCCAGTTATCAGCCCTCATCAGAGATGGACTACACTTAACTTTCTTTCTGTTTCTACCCGACCAATTCCACTTGTACAGGAGAACCTGCAATGGCAAAACCAAATTTTCAGTTTCAGAAACGACAAAAAGAGTTGGAACGAAAGAAAAAAAACGAAGAGAAACTTCTGCGCAAACAGACTAAACCCGAAATGACCCCGGATGAGTCAGAGGTAATATCTCCATTGGCAGAGCAGCCTCTCTGATAAACCTGAATGCCCGGTTTTCCTGGTTGTCTGAATACCATCTCCCATTGAGCCATCCGGGTATCTTCTGTCATGTAACAACTCAAAACTGCAAGGATCAGATAATGAACAAGCCGGCTTCAGCAGGAAGTAATATTGAAACGCGATGCACCCGCTGTCGTGAAATACTGAATCACACTATTGTTGCCATGGTAGGAGAAAAGATTGTTCGAGTAGAGTGCAACACCTGCCATGGGACGCACAACTACCACCCTGTCAAGCCTGTCAAAGAGCCGGTTACCGCCAATACTACAGAAAAAAAACCAGTTAAGCCCCGAAAGAGTAAAATCGACCCAGTGGCAGCCGAGCGCGCTGAATGGGCTGAACTTCATCCAAAAATGAATCCTGAGAAAGCAATCCCTTACGATATGAACAGGGCTTACCGGGTAAAAAATCTGCTGCTTCACTCTTTTTTCGGACTCGGCATTGTGCAACTGGTTCTCCCTTCAAACAAGATAGAGGTTCTATTTCAGGATGGGAAGAAACGGCTCCGTTCCGGGTAAAGCTGTTTTATTCAAAAACGGCAGTGCGCCACAGATGCTCTGAGACACAGAGGAAAGCAGATAGCTTTTTTGTATTCAAAGCATAAGCTTAAAGGTGTAAATAGAGTTGAACCACTTTTTATACTCTAACTCTTTGTAATGCTTAACTCCGTGTCTCAGTGGCAAATGCTTTCCCCAGGTTTATGCAACTTACCGGTTTTACACTCCATTCTCTGCGCCTCTGCGGTTCAAATGATTACAGGTTCTACTCTTCCAATTGCAAAAAAAAATCGATCCCAATATATCTTTTCTCCAACACCTGAAGCAAAAATCCTGCTATGTTTGTCAAAATTATACAAAGGAGAACGGGATAACATGTTCGGACTAATTCCCAAAGAAGAGCAGTTTTTCAAAATGTTTCAGGAGATGGGCGAAATCATAGTTACCGGTGCCAAGCAACTCAAGAATATGCTTGATGACTTCAGCGATCCGGTTGCAAGTCAGCGGGCGATCAAGGATACCGAGCACCGTGGAGATGTCCAGACCCACGACATTATAAAAAAGCTGAACAAGAGCTTCATCACCCCGTTTGACCGGGAAGACATATACTCTCTGGCATCTGCGCTGGATGATATTCTTGACCTGATCGACGGCTCTGCCCAGCGTCTGGTAATGTACAACGTAGAGGCATCCACACCCGAGGCAAAGGAGCTTGCCTTCCTCATCCTTCAGGGTGCTGAAGCTATTAACAGGGCGCTCCATGTCATGGGGGGGAAACTTGAACCGATTGCTGAATTCTGCGTTCAGGTGAATGCCTTGGAAAACGAGGCTGACAGAGTCTGTCGCGAGGCTGTGAGCCGCCTGTTTGACGAGGAAAAAGACCCTATTCAGCTTATCAAGTGGAAAGAGATTTACGAAACCCTGGAGAAGGCGACAGACAAGTGTGAAGATGCTGCAAATATTCTTGAAAGCGTGGTGCTGAAAAATGCTTGATGCTGCACTGATAATGCTGATCCTTGTTATTCTGGCTGCGCTTGCTTTCGACTACATCAACGGCTTCCACGATACCGCCAATGCAATTGCCACATGTGTCTCTACGAGAGCTTTATCGATCAAGGCGGCAATATTCATGGCCGCGTTTCTCAATTTCGCCGGTGCCATGGTCTCGACCAAGGTTGCGACAACCATCGGGAAAGGGATAGTTGACAAGGACAACATAACCCAGATGGTCGTGCTGGCCGGGATACTGGGAGCAATCATCTGGGATCTCGTTACCTGGTACTACGGGCTCCCCTCTTCCTCTTCACATGCCATCATCGGCGGGCTGATGGGGGCTGTCATGGCGCATGCCGGGATTGCAGCGCTGCATTGGGCAGGGCTTAAGAAAATAATCCTTGCCCTGATACTTTCACCGATAATTGGAACTGCGATAGGTTTTGTTTTCATGATAGTACTGCTCTGGATAGTTCGCAAACGTTCGCCGAGCGGTCTTAACAAAAACTTCAGGCGACTTCAGGTCGTATCAGCCGCATTTATGGCTTTTGCGCACGGAACAGCCGACGCCCAGAAGTCGATGGGGGTTATCACCATGGCGCTTTTGAGCTACGGGATGATCCCTTCATTCGATGTGCCGACATGGGTCAAGGTATCCTGCGCAGTAGCAATGGGGATAGGTACAGCTGCCGGTGGCTGGCGGATTATAAAGACAGTTGGTCATGACTTTGTCAAACTACAGCCGATTCACGGCTTCTGCGTCGAAACCGCTTCTGCCGGTGTCATTCTTGGAGCAGCCTCCATGGGGATGCCTGTCAGTACCACCCACGTCATAACTTCATCCATACTCGGAGTCGGTCTTTCCAAACGGATTTCTGCGGTAAACTGGACAGTAGCGCAAAGGATCATGGTCGCCTGGGTGCTTACCATTCCGGCCTCAGGCCTTGTCGCCTTTGCCTGTTATCTGCTCATGTCACCATTTCTCGGGAAATAACCCCAAAAACGGTATTTGAGTCCACGAAAAGCACGAAATATCACGAAAACCTAACCCGGATAAACCGGAACCAAAATATTTCTCACAGAGGCACGAAGGCACGGAGAAAGTCACATAATTCAAATCATTTTTTGCTGTACCCAAATTCCTTGTTGACTGGTCTTCTCCGTGTTCTCTGTGTCTCCGTGAGAGCAAGCTTTTCTGTTTCATGAATTAAATCGGAAAATGTGCAAATTCCCGCTAGTCTCTTTATTGGCAAGTCTTTACAGACGTCATAAAATATTTTCTTGCCACTTCAGCACGAATTTCAGGCGTTAGTTACTAAAAACAGTACCTCACCTAAAAGGTTTTACATCTACCAGATATAACGCCTTGGTTTTGTTAGTGTTTTTCTTGTGCTTCGTGGACAACTCCCTTATATTGGTTCAACCACTCCTTCAGCCGCTTTAATCCCTCTTCGATTGAAATCTTTGGTTCATAACCGAAATCGCGCCTTGCCGCACTGATATCAAACCAGTGTGCTGTTGAGAGCTCGTGCGCAACAAAGCGGGTCATCGGTGGCTCCCCTTTCAGGCGAAAAAGCTGCCAGAGCCCTTCGCAGAGTATCCCGGCAAGAGAGGCTATCTTCGGTGAAACAGTTTTGGTGACTGGCGGAATGTCGGCGCAGGCCAGTATACGGTTCACCATATCCCAGAGCGGAAGCGGTTCGCCATTTGAGATGAAATAGGCTTTCCCTGCAACAGGGCTGCCGGGGAAAAGCCTGTCAGCTGCCTGTAGATGGGCGCGAGCAGCATTATCCACATAGACTGTATCTACCAGGCAAGGTCTGTTACCTATCCGGCGCAGTCTGCCCGAACTCCCTTTGGCAATAATCCTTGGCACAAGATGATTATCGCCCGGCCCCCAGATGAGGTGCGGGCGTAGCGCCACTGTGGCAAGCTTGCCTGAGTTGGCTGCCAGTACGAGCTGTTCAGCCTCTGCCTTTGTCCGTGGATAGTGCGCTTCATAATGGAGAGGATAAGGGAGGGACTCATCACCCCCCTCGACATCCTTGCCGTCAAATACAACGCTAGGTGAGCTCGTATAGATCAGCCTGGTTATGTTGTTACTCTTGCAGGCTGCAATAACACTGCGAGTGCCGATGACATTCGCCCGGTAATAGCCATCATAATCTCCCCAGATGCCTGCTTGCGCTGCAACATGAAAAACTGCATCACACCCGTTTGCCGCATTGGCAACCGCATCCGGATCGGCAAGATCTCCGCAACACTGCTTCACTCCAAGCCTGGTCAACCCCGGATATTCACTTCGGGAAAAACTGACCACAGCATCCCCTTGCTCGCAAAGCAGCCGAACAATCACCCCGCCCAGGAAACCCCCTCCACCTGTCACCAAAGCCTTCATGAAAGCTCCTGCGCGGCCCATAAAGCCAGTTTTTCCCGAAATATCTTGGCATTGTGGCGGATATCTACCGGAAAGGCGGGATGGAAGAGGATCGTAGTAATGTTTCTGGTGTGACTAAATCTACTCCCCATTTCAAGCAACTCCTGACGTATCCTCTCCCTGGCACCCCTGCCTGAACTCTTTTCCAGTTCAACACAGAGAACCGGGCGCTGACTCCCCGGCCTGCCAATCCCGGTCAGTGCCGTCCGAAACACAGACGGATGACTGTTGAATACCCCTTCAACAGGGATTGTAAACAGGGACTCTTGAGCAGTTATCACACGATGACCTTTTCGACCGCAAAACCAGATCCTTCCGACTTCATCAAGATAACCAAGATCCCCCATCCGGTGCCAGAGCCGACCATCAGCAGAGATTATCTTTGCAAGACGGGTAGCTTCAGGTCTCCCGAAATAGCTGGATGTTACCTGCTCACCGCTGACAACAATCTCGCCTATTTCGCCATTTGGCAAAGAATCTTCGTCATGCCAGAGATCAACCGGTTCGTCACTTATCGCGATAATTCTTAAAGATAGCCCCTCAACTGCACGACCGACACAGATCCCCTTCCCCTCCCTTGTTGCATGACAGGTCTCTGCCAGTATCTCCCGGCTCCCTATTGAACTGACCGGCAGCGCCTCTGTAGCGCCGTAGGGGGTAAAGATTTCGGCATCCGGCGGCAACAGGTGGGTAAATTTCTCCAGTACTGAAGCAGAAACCGGCGCACCTGCAGAGATAACCCGTTTAAGGGTTGGCACAACTCTCCCCTGTTCGTAACCGTAGCACCCGACCCTTTTCAGGAGTGCAGGCGAGCCGAACATGGTGGTTGCGCCATATCTTTTGGCCGGATCAAGTATCTGCTCCGGATCCACATCACCTGGCCGGGTAAAGTCCATCTGCGGAATAACTGCTGTCATCCCCAAAGCAGGCGCAAAAAGGGCAAAAAGCGGGAAAGTCGGCAGATCGATCTCTCCGGGCACAATTTTGTAGAGACGGCGCAGAGAATCTATCTGGGCAGCAAAATTGCCATGAGTATAGACCACCCCTTTCGGAGAGCCGGTACTGCCGCTGGTAAAGAGGATTGCCGCCACTTCGTCCCTTGTTGTTGCCGCAGGCACAAAACCCGCGCCACGACCGGACTCTTCAATCTCTGCAAGTGGAATTCCGCCCCAGAACCTCCCCCCCCCGACAGTCACCAGAATCTTAAGGGTTCTCCTCCCCCAGCCAAGGAGCCGCCGCGCAACATGAGCTTTCGGGATGCCGATAAAAGCAAGAGGAGCTGCTTCAGCCAGGCACCCTTTCATATTGTGTGCCCCAATCCCGGGATCTATGAACACCGGATGCGCCCCGATCTTGAACAGGGCAAAGGTGAGCGCAAACAACTCGACTCCGGGTGGCACAAGAAGGGCAGTTCTGACTCCGCGACAGATTCCGGCCTTCACCAGTCCGGCAGCGAGTCGATCACTTTTTTTATCAAGTTCCCGAAAGGTTATGGTGCTGTTTTTCGCCGGGAAGATAATCGCTGGCGTATCTGGCTGAAGGCGAGCCATTTCGGTTAATGGGCGGGAGATATTGACTGTTTCGGCAGGTTCCATAGCGCTACTATATTTGTACAACCGGGAGAATTCCACTTAAAAATCGACAGGATGTCAGCTATTTTTATGGCATTCAGATTGAAGCAGGATTATAAGATACACATACAGATTATCACAAAAGGATCCTGACATGAGACATACCGTTTTTGCCACTTTTTTCATACTTGCAACAATCAGCTGCATGTCGCTGCCAGCAGAAGTCTTATGTTTTGGTTTCGGAGCTGCCGCAACAGGCGGTTCCGGAGAGCTAAAAGCAGACAACAACTCTTTATGGGTAAACAGCGATCCTGTAACAAGATACGATCAGACAAGGTTTGCGCTTGGATTTATCTACGATACCAACGTGATTCAGGACAAGATCTTCAACTATCGTCTGGGAGTCTCGTACGAGCATATGAACGCCAGAGCGCCTGGCAAGGGATTTTCACTGAAAGGGATGTCAGTGCAGAACGATTTCGGTTTTTCACTTATCCGTGATGAAAATACAAGATTATGGGTAGGGCCTGAAGTGAAAGTCGAATTTCTTGAAGGGACTGAAACCGTGCAGGGCTATGCGTATCATGAGGACGTGTTCAGCGTTGGAATCGGCCCGGTAGCAGGAGTAAACTACCGCCTGAATGAAGATCTGTTTATTGCCTTTAAATTCGGATTCCTGTTCCAGAACGGTTTCAGGCTATTTTCTGAATGGGAGGAGCGCTACGGCTTCATCTCTTTCGGGTTGATCCAGAGCCTGGGAGGAGAAACAAAACCTGCTCGTAAAACCCCTTGAAGCTGATCACATTATAAACAAAACAGGAAGAATCATCTTAGGTTCAGGCTTTTACAACCCTTATTCTGTCGAGGCGCATCTCTTCACTTGCAATTCAGGGCTGTTTGTCTACAAACTCGCAGCCTCCCCTTCGAACTCCTCATCGGCCAGATAAGTCGCAGATCTTTTTCCTATAACAGAGCAACAAATTTCCCCAACATTGTGACTTATGGAGAAGATGAAAATAAATCATTGACACAAGTTTAAGAACAGTGTATTTGTCAAATTGTATTTTATATTCATTGTGTTATGTTTAATCAGGAGGGGAGATGGTGCCTGATATCAAACTATCATTTCAAAGAGCCGCCCGGATCAGCAGATGTTGATCGGGCGGCTCTTTTCGTTTTCAGCCGGAACCAGGCAAAACCTTAATTGAACGCGGAAAAGTCGGATTTAACGGATAAAAGCGGATCAGACCAAAATTCCTAGAACTAAAATCCGTTTTGATCCGTTCAATCAGATTTGATCTGTGTGCCATGATTCATGGCTTCTATGGAAATTCAAGCATTCCCGAATCAGCAGGAGGAGATATGTTTCACAAGCACTCAAGAATCATTGCCGCAGTCGTATTGTCGTTCTTCACCTGGACTTCAGGTGGGCTGTTCAGCGTTGCGCATGCAGCGCAGGATGCCGTTAGGAAGGGGAAGCAGGAGGCTCCGGCCAAGAAGAGCGAGGGGGCGGAGGAGCGGTTCGCTCGGTTGACGGAAGAGCTGACTACCGAGCTAAACGACTCGAAGTCGAGCCAAGAGCAGAAGAAACAGCGGCTGACTGTCGCCAGGGTTGAACTAGATTCCCTTGACGTGGACATCCGCCAGCAGTTTGCCGACACCGAGAAGAAGCTGAAGGACGCCAAACTTCCGGCAGAGATCCTGGCGAGGCATGCCAGGTTCGTCAAACATTACGACGACAATCTGACTGAGCTGAAGGGGAACATCGCGCGTGTTGAGAAGGCGCAAAATCAGGTAGAGGTAAAGGTAGAGGTTGAGAAAACCTTGAAACACCTCGAAAAGGTTAAAGCCCCCTCCCGCCATCAGAAACTCGATCCAAACAATCTCCCCCACCGCCAGCCAAAGGCCCTGAAGCGGGAGCCACGGCTAAAGAAAGAAGAATTCGACAAGGATCTGAAAAAAGACAAGCACGCCTGGAGAAACGCCAAACGGATTCAGGTTGCTGCAACAGGATCCCTCGCCGGACTTCTGCCTTCCGATGATCTGGCCGAAACCATAGAAGTGCAGCTCACCCCGGAGATCAGGGCCAAGGCGCTGGAGCTGGGGAACAATCCGGTCAAGATCTACGAGTGGGTGCGGAACAACGTGGAGTTCGTCCCCACCTGGGGATCTATCCAGGGGGCGCCGATGACGCTCCAGACCAGACAGGGAAATTCGTTTGACACAAGTTCCCTCCTCATTGCCCTCCTGCGTGCTGCCGGCATCAACGCCCGCTATGTCACCGGCACAGTAGAACTCCCCATTGACAAAATCATGAACTGGGCCGGAGGCTTCACCGACCCACTGGCGGCCCTTGATTTCATGTCCAGCGGCGGTATCCCCACCAAGGGGCTGGTTGCCGGAGGCAAGATCGTTGCTGCCCGCTTTGAGCATGTCTCGGTTGAAGCCTTCATCGACTACATCCCCTCCAGAGGGGCAAAGCACAAGCAGGGACAAGGGGATACATGGATACCTCTTGATCCCAGTTACAAGCAGTACAACTTTACCCAGGGCATTGACATCAAGGCAGCCGTCCCCTTCGACGCCCAGGGGTTCCTCGACCAGATCAAGGCAACCGCCACTATCAATGAAACGCAAGGCTACGTCACCGGCATCAACTCCCTTCTTACCCAGCAGACCATGCAGGACTACCAGGCACGGGTGCAGAGCTATATCCAGCAGAACCACGCCAACGCCACTGTCGGCGATGTGCTCGGCAA
>JANNRW010000144.1:0-2478 GCA_031401815.1 Geobacteraceae bacterium
GCCCGCGATGCCGTCCGGGGCTGCTCCCCCTCGTGGTTGCATAATCTTTACGGTTTTGCCTGCCACCCTGATATAACCCTCTTTTTCAATACACCTCTACAGGTTGCGCTGAACCGGATTCTGGGGGGAAGACCTCAGCTCAAATATCATGAAGCAGGTATGGATCTCGGGCTCTCATCCGACCAGTACGAAAGCTTCCGGATCTTTCAGGGTAAAATCCATGAAGAGTATCTTGCCATGAAGGAGCGCTTCAACTTTATCGAGGTCAATGGAGTTATGCCGATTGAAACCCAGCAACAGATTGTTCGAGAGATCATAGCTTCTGAAATTGATCTGCCCCGCTATCGATCCCGGACAATAGGATAGGAATGGATATATGAAATTTTACGGAGATGGTATTCCCGGAGTTCGCCCAGAGGAGTTGACTGGCCGCCTGATAGTCATGGAAGGGGCTGATGGTTCCGGCCGATCAACACAGATGGATATTCTGCGCGATTCCCTGGAAAACAAGGGTCATGCTACGGTTAACGTCGGTCTTCGCCGTTCGACCCTTGTTTCGGAAGAGCTGCGGGAGGCCAAGGAGGGGAACGTACTGGGGGAGATTACGCGCAGCCTCTTTTATGCAACCGATTTTGCAGATCAACTTGAAAACAGGATCATACCTGCACTCAAGGCCGGTTTTATCGTATTGGCGGATCGCTACATTTATACTCTGATGGCCAGGGATATTGTTCGTGGAGCTGACAGGGACTGGGTTCACTCTCTATATGGAATAGCGCTGATTCCGGATCTGGTAATTTATGTAAAAGTCAGTCCGGCGCAACTGATCGAGAGAAACCTGCGCAAGAACGCAACACTGGACTATTGGGAATCCGGTATGGATTTGGGTCTCTCCCGTGACAGTTTCGACAGTTTCATCCGCTATCAGCGGCTTATTCAGAAAGAGTTTTCCCTGTTACAGGATGAATACGGCTTCTCCACGGTTAATGGCAACCTGACAGCAAGAGCAGTGGCCAGAGAGATCAACAGCCGGGTTATGCAAGTGCTGGGGGTTTAATTGTGGAAAAGTCCAAAAAGTCACGACATGAAGAGCTGCAGCTTCAGCTTGTATCCGAGCTTAAATCTCTGCGTGCTGCAGTAAGGGAAACAGCAGGGGGATTTATTCTTTGCAAGGAGAGTGAGATTGAAACAATGCTCGACTACCTCCTTAAAATACCGCCAGGCAAGCTGAAAACCGTTGCCCGATCCTGGATCAGAGAAACACGAGCCCTGAAGATCAAGCCTGCAAAGGGACGGATCAAGGATCTGAAAAAAATCGACACGCTCCTCAATGAACTGCACAACTATGCCATTGAGGCCGAAGATCAGGAGCAGAAGCTGAAAGCCCCCAGGAAGAACCACGTAATCAAGAGCAGCAACAAAAAGGTGACTTCGCCGGAGAAAGCGTCATCATGAGAGGACTGACTGCTGAAACCCATACCTGGCTTGCGGCACGGGGTTTCCTCCTGAATCGCAGCGACGATTTTTACCTGCAGCTTACACGGGTCCGGGAATCATTCGATCCGGAAGCGATTCATGACCTGCGGGTTTCATCGCGCCGTCTCCGGGAAGGTGTGGCTCTCTTTTCCGACTGCTTCAGAAAACGCCAGCTCGCTCCTATTAGCAAGGAACTTAAGAAGCTGATCTCCATACTCGGAGCAATCCGCAACACCGATGAAGCCATCCTGTTTTTTTCACCAATTGTGAAAAATAGTGATGCCAATACTGCCATCGCAATCACAAATATCGTTGCGACCCTCCAGGCTAAAAGGATGGGAGAGCAACGAGAACTCAAACGTGAACTGAAAAGCGTCGAGCCTGGTTCACTCCTTGGCAGAATAGATCAACTCTGCAGAAATCCGCGGATCTTTAATCCTGCTGCCTCTTCACTTTTCACGCCGGTTGCCGCTTTTCTCCTTGATGCAGTTGGTGTCAGGGAAAAAACAGTGCTTGAACTTCTGGCAGATGCTCTCAAAGAGGAGAATGTAACTGCCCAGCACCGCCTTCGCATTGCCATCAAGAGATACCGTTACCGGGTGGAGTTTCTTGCCCCTCTGGCTTCCACTGATTACAAGAGGCTATACAACACACTCAAGGAGTACCAGGAAATTCTGGGACATATTCATGATCTGGATGTGTTCCAGGGCATGGCCATGGAGACAGGATCCAAAGAAACCGGGTATCTGCTCGTTACAGCTATTATTACCAGTCGTCGCCGGAGGCTGTTTGCTGAATTTCTGCAATTACACGCATCCTTTCCACTTGCCAAACTGGGTAGAGAGATACAGGGATTATTGTGACAGTCAATCGCCTGGCTGCTATCGATATCGGCACCAACTCCATTCGCAGCATTGTCGTTGAAACCGATAGTTCCGGCTCATTTAGGGTACTGGATGATGAAAAAGCTACAGTCCGTCTTGGGGAAGGGCTGAATGAAAC
>JANNRW010000145.1:0-11488 GCA_031401815.1 Geobacteraceae bacterium
ACCCTCCCCCGCCAGGGGGGAGGGGGACTTGTTTAGAGAAAGTTCGGCGTATATTACTCTTCAATTATTTCAATAACCACTCTCATATTCGCAAGAGCTGCTTCAGAAAGTTTGTCCGCAGGGTCAACTTCATACTTTGCGGGGTTTGCTTCACCATAACCGATTGTGGTGAGCCTGTTGCCGTCAATGCCCCCCTCCTGAACGAGATAATCCCTGACGGCTTCTGCTCTTCTTTCGCTCAGCTTCTGGTTATAGTTTTCCGTGCCCGAAGCAGAGGTATAACCTGCAATACGAAGTTGAATCTTAGGGTCGTTTTTCAGAACAGCTATATTATTGTTCAGTATTGTTTTACCGTTTTCGCCGATATCGGAGCTGTTGAAGTTGAAATGCGAATTCTCAAGCGTGGCAAGTACACCTACAACTCTGGGTACAGAGTGTGCCGTAAATATCCAGACATAGTCTTTTCCCAGTGCATTGCCAGCCAGGTCTTTGGCTCCGGTAGTAATTGTGGCGGTATAGGCTTTCCCTTTTTCGAGATTTCTGGCAGGTGCAAATGTTACTGTTGAGGCAGCAGTCGTCACCTTGCCGGATACAGGTGTATTCCCCTGTTTCAGGCTGTATGTAGCTGCTGTGATAGAAGTAGAATCCATATTTTCGCTGAACGCAGCGTTCACTTTCTGGCTTATTGGCGCGGCAGAGGCACCATTAACCGGGGAGGTGAAAATTACTATCGGTGGTGTGGTGTCTGCGGCAGTCCCTGCGGTGAATTTCCACTCATAATTTTTTGCCAGTGCATTCCCTGAAAGATCCTTTGCCCTGGTAGTAATTGTGGCTGTATAGGTTTTCCCTTTTTCAAACTGGTTTGCCGGAGTAAAGATTGCATTTGATCCGGCAGTAGAAACCATACCTGAAAGAGGGGTTGTCCCCTGTTTTAGTGCAAAAGATTCTCCTGTGATTGATGCCGGATCCATATCTTCACTAAAGGCAACGTGGGCTTTCTGGTTGACAGAAACAGCAGGGTTGCCATTTACAGGAGCCGTAAATACAACCGTCGGTGGAGTGATATCTGCAGCCTCTTCAATAGCTGCTACTGCCGCTACTGCTGCAACAGTTTTTTTCTTCCCTCCAAGCTGGAAGGTCAGACCGACCGAATATTCCAGATTATCGTGACCGATATCGTTTAAAAGTATTGCGTGCCGCACATCACCCCGCAGGGCGACACTGTCGGAGACGAAATATTTGAAGCCGATACCGTAATCAAGCAGCTCTGCACTGTGCTTTTCGGCGCTTGGAGTGTTGGGTGTCTTGAAGTTTGTCCCGCCTCCACCGGCCGCAATGAACGGAACGAAATTATTGTCAGGCATGAAGTGATAGAGGAATTCAAACCCGTAACGATACAGGTCGGTCTCCCTTGAATTGTATTTCTGTTTTGTTTCGGTAAGGCTGTAGCCGAACATGGCTTCTGCCCCCAGGTTTTTCGTGAAATTGTAACCTGCTCGTAGCCCGAATATTGGGCGGCTCTCTTCATGTTGAGGGTGGTCGAGATAATAGCCTCCGACGAAAGGGGATAAAGTAACTGCCCCTGACCGGTTTTCTGCAAATCCGGGGGTCGCCAGGGTCGTCAGCATTAAAACCGGCAGTATACCCTTCAATAGTTTTTTCATTTTAGTGTCTCCTTTTACTGGATGTTTTTCTTACGCAAGGGAAAATCCGGGGGATCATCCCGCATTTTTCAATGCGGGATGATCCGACCGTTTTTGCATTTGCAGCAGGTTCTGCAGCTCTTTACTTGGGTACTGTAATGACGCCACTATTGGTAATCGACCCTGCACCAAGCGCCCCTGCCAGCATTCTTCCCTGGACGTTGGTGTTCAAACCTACAGTGATCGTATTGCCAGCCACTATTGTTCCCTGGAAGAAGGTGCTTGTCCCGTTACCGATGGTTGCATCAGCTGAGACAACCCAGAAAATGTTTTTGGGCTGGGCGCCCCCTTGCAGAAGAACGCTGCCGGTTGTCGTGGTTATTGTGCCTGCCTTGAAGATAAAGACTGCGTCGGGATTTCCCGCTGCGTCGAGTACAAGAGGGCCATTAACGGTACTGAGTTCATATGTGTCTGAGGCTGCACTGGCGCCAACCTGATAGACTCCCGGAAGGAGAACCAGACCGCTCAGCTCTTTTGCGCCTGCCGGGTAGACTGTCCCTGCCGGTCGTCCCGATAGGTCGATATACGCGGCATTCAGGTCGGTTTGCAGCTGAGTCATCTGCGCGACAGATAAATTTCCGTTATCGGCAGTGTTTATTATCCCCGGAGTCACACCATCACTGGTAGTCACACCCGATGAAGTAAGGTTTGGCGCAACGCCGCCATCCTTGTAGCCTGGGCCGGTTACTGATGAAATAACACCTGTAGTCAACGCGACATCTCCATATATATGAGAGTTGACACTGGAGCTGGTGATAGCGTTGGTCGCTATAATCCCGTAAGTAGCAGCCATGCCGAGATCCGCCCCAGAGCCAGCTGCTCCCGGATTAGGTGCGGTTACAGTAAGTACTGCCGAGGCTGTTTTCAGGCCGAAAGTGGCTGTAATGGTAGATTGGCCAATGGAGTTGCCGGTTGCAATACCGGTGTTCAGGCCGATGGTGGAGACGACAGCGCCACCGAGAGGGAGATTCGCCGAGGTCCAGTTGCAGGCGGTTGTCCTGTCGACAATTGACCCGTCACTGAGTGTTTCAAATGCCGAGAACTGCTGGGTGCCCCCGGTAATTGCGATTAACGCTGTTGCAGGGGTCACCTTGAAAGCCATCAGTGTTGCAGCTGTCACGGTCAGATTGGCTGTTCCTGATGGGCCACCGACACCGTATGTTGCCGTGATAACCACAGGCAGACCTACAGGGGTGGCTGTGACACCGGTGGCAAGACCCGCGCCCAGGATGCCGTTTGGCGAGAGTGAAGCGTTGGCATTACTTGCTGTCCAGATGGTGGCAGGGTTTGCTGTCCTGTCGATGGTTGATCCGTCGCTGAATGTTTCAAGCGCAACAAATTGCTGTGTGCCTGCAACCGGTATTGAGGGGGTTGCAGGTGTTACTACGATACCCGTTGATGTTGCAGAGGTCACAGTCAGGTTGGCTGTTGCAGACGGGCCGCCCACACCGAAAGTTGCGGTGATGACAACCGGAACGCCTACGGGTGTTGCACTGACGCCGGTAGCAAGACCTGCGCCGATAACGCCACTCGGTGAGAGAGTTGCGTTCAAGCTGCTTGCTGTCCAGGTGGTAGCGGGGTTTGTTGTCCTGTCGATGGTAGATCCATCGCTGAAGGTTTCAATTGCTGTATATTTCTGGGTTCCGGTAACAGCTATTGATGCTATTGCCGGAGTCACCGTCAAGCCCATGGAAGTAGCGGCGGTTACGGTAAGATTGGCTGTTCCTGACGGGCCGCCGACGCCGTAAGTGGCTGTGATGACAACCGGTGCGACATTGGCAGTAACGCCCGTAGCAAGACCTGCTCCGACAACCCCGTTTGGCGAGAGGTTGATGTTGGCGTTGCTTTTTGTCCAGATGGTGGCGGCATTTGTAGTTCTGTCAACGGTTGAGCCATCACTGAATACTTCAAGTGCAGTATATTGTTGTGTGCCGGTAACTGGAATTGAGGCGACTGGAGGCATTACCAGCAGACCTTTTGAAGTTGCAGAATTTACGGTCAGACTGGCTGTTGCTGATGGGCCGCCGACACCGAATGTGGCAGTGATGACAACCGGTACAACGTTGGCAGTAACTCCTGTAGCGAGACCGGCGCCGACAACGCCGCTCGGTGAGAGGGAGGCGTTGGCATTGCTGGTAGTCCAGGTGGTGGCGGCGTTTGTTGTCCTGTCAAAGCTCGTACCGTCACTGAATATCTCGATCGCTGTATACTTCTGTGTGCCTGTAACCGGTATTGAGGCCGTTGCAGGCGTAACGGTCAGACCCATCGATGTTGCAGCGTTCACAGTCAGGGCGGCTGTTGTTGTCTTGCCGCTGTAGGTGGCCGTGATGACGACCGGTACGACATTGGCAATTGCACCGGTGGCAAGCCCTTTAATCAGGCCGAAGGTAACGCCTGCAGTCCCTGCACTCCAGGTTGAGGCAACTGTCACATCGCGAGATGACCCATCGCCATATATCGCAAGCGCCACATACTGTAGAGTGCCGGTAACCGGTATAGAGGTCGTTGCCGGTGTTACCTTGATGGAAACCAGGGTGCCCGGGTCTCCCCCATTTGTTGCGCACCCTGCCATAACAATTACGAGCAGTAGTGCCAGAAACCATGACTTTGAATATCCTTTGCATTTGTTCATATTTGTCCCCTCCTAAAAGGACTTTTATCTCTGTTAAACTGATGTAGTGGCAGGAAACCGGAATGGCCTGCCACTTCCTTCGTTGATGGCCTCGCAAAAAGCTTCCCCCTCCCTTGACGGGAGGGGGTCAGGGGGTGGGTGAAGTTGCAACCTGCTGATATCTTGGCACCTCCCCCCCCACCCTGACCCTCCCCCGCCAGGGGGGAGGGGACTTGCTTAGAGAATTTGCGAGAGCATCTTGATTGTTTTTACTTGGAACATGTACGGCTCTGAAATCATGCAATTGATCCAGATTCACGATTGTTTATTAAGCACCTATCAATTACGTATCCCTCTGCCCGAAAATGAGAAGAACTCAATTTGAGGGTGAGATGACCAGGATCACTAAATGGTGTAAGGCAAATAGTCTGCCAATAAGGGGAACAGTCTTGCTGGTATGATTAAATGTAGAAATAACAGCAAGTTACTCCAGATATGGAGATGTTGTGAAAGGTGTTGAATGGCTTTTATAGCCTCAATATTTGGTGGAACCTCAATATGTTGAGGGCTGTTTGAAGGGGGAAAAGTCTTTTTGCGAGTGAATCAAGAGTATATCATCATAACTCCCCCTGTCCCCCTCTTGTCTCAAGCGGGGGGACGCTTTAAGGAAGATAAGCCTGCAATGCTGCCAACGCCACTTTGAGCGTCCCTCCCCTTTAGTAAGGGGAGGTCAGGAGGGGTTAGACTTGGCACTTGGGCACACATTTTTGTAACTATTCAGCGTTTCAAGCCGCCGTTGGCGACCCTTTATCAAAGAGTAACTTTACGGTAGTTACTCAAGAGCACAATATAAAATGATGTCATTCCCGAGGGTGTAATCGGGAATCCAGCCTTTAAAACAATGGATCCCCGATAGAATCATTCGGGGATGACAGACATTTTTAACAACAGTTCAGCTTGTACTGATAGATACCTTTGAGGTGGTTACTCAATAGCACAATACAAAAGGTTGTCATTCCCGAGGGTTTAATCGGGAATCCAGATTGTAAAACCATGGATCCCCGATAGAATCACTCGGGGATGACAGTTATTTTCATGTTTTCTGCTTATGCTCTGCTTAATATGCCTTTCTTTGGCAATTACCTTAGTAGATTCAAGAAAACCTGATATGCTATCCATATGAAAAACAGGCTGAAACCGGTAAAAATCAATACTCATGAAGACGAGCCTGTTTCAAAAGAGACTCGATCAAGGCAAGGGAGCAGCCTTTTCCCTGTTGTCGGCATTGGCGCTTCGGCCGGCGGGCTGGAGGCTCTTGAGCAATTTCTGCGGCATGTGCCGGAAAACTGCGGTATGGCCTTCGTCATTATCCAGCATCTTGATCCTAACCATAAGGGGATCATGCCTGAACTGCTCCAGCGTACCACCATGATGAAGGTTTTTCAGGTCAGAGACCGGATGCCGGTCAAGCCGGATTCTGTTTATGTCATCCCCCCCAACACGGATATGTCGATTCTGCACGGTATCCTGCATCTGTTCGAGCCGACTGCTCCCCGTGGCCTCCGCCTTCCCATCGATTTTTTCTTTTGCTCTTTGGCTGAAGACCGACAGGCCGGGAGTATCGGAGTGATCCTCTCCGGCATGGGCTCGGACGGCACACAGGGTCTCAGATCGATCAAGGAAAAAGGGGGGTTGGGGTTTGTGCAGGAGCCTGCCTCGGCCAAGTTCGACAGTATGCCCAGGAGCGCCATTAACGCCGGGTTGGCTGATCTTATAGCCCCGGCGGAACAGCTCCCCGAAAAAATTGCAGGCTTTCTCATGAGTGTACGCAAAATCGCCAGGGCAGACGTTATTCTCGAAGAGAAGGATCAAAGCTCTCTGGAGAAAGTTCTCATTCTGCTGCGAGCCAAAACCGGCCAGGATTTCTCTCTTTACAAGAAAAACACAGTCTATCGGCGAATTGAACGTCGCATGAGTATTCACCTTATCACCCGGATCGCACAATATGTCCGTTTTCTACAGGAGAACCCCCATGAGCTTGAACTTCTCTTCAAGGAGCTTCTGATCGGGGTGACCGGCTTTTTCCGCGATCCTGAGGCCTGGGAACAGATACGAAGAGAGGCCATACCTGCGATGCTGTCGAGCCATCCTGGCGGCGGTCTGCTGCGGGCCTGGTCGGCTGGCTGCTCTACGGGTGAAGAAGCGTATTCCCTGGCCATAGCCTTCAGGGAAGCGCTGGAAGAGTTGAAGCCCCCGGTAAATTACTCGCTACAGATCTTTGCCACTGACCTGGATCGGGACGCCATTGACAGAGCCCGGCTGGGGGGGTATCCGAACAGCATCGCTTCCGGCATCTCTCCCGAACGATTGCAGCGGTTTTTCACCAAAGAAGAAACCGGCTACCGGATCGTCAAGGAGATCCGGGAGATGGTGACCTTTGCCACACAGAACGTCATCATGGATCCCCCCTTTACCAAGCTGGATATTCTCATCTGCCGCAATCTGCTGATCTATCTGACGCCGGAGTTGCAGAAAAAACTCTTCCCACTCTTTCACTACAGCCTGAATCCCGGCGGGATACTCTTTCTGGGGAGTGCCGAGTCGGTCAGCACCTTTACAGAGCTCTTTTCCCCCTTGAACATCAAGTCGAGGCTTTTCAGGCGTCGTGAATCCATCCTGTCAGCCGGTCAGCTGGCCTTTCCGATCTCATTTGTCCACCCCCTGCCGGGCTTGCCCAAGGAGTTATCAATGCTGAAACCTGCTGCCAATCTTCAGGCGCTTGCCGACCATTTACTGCTACAGCACTTTTCCCCACCTGCTGTGCTGGTTAATGACAAGGGTGATATCCTTTACATCAGCGGACGAACCGGCAAATATCTTGAACCGGCAGCCGGGAAGGCCAACTGGAATATATTTGCCATGGCTCGTGAAGGGCTGAGATTTGAGTTGGGGAGCGCTTTCCAGAAGGCACTCAGGCAAAAAGAGGAGATAACAGTCAGGAATCTGACTGTGGGAACCAACGGCGGAACCCAGAGCGTTGATATCAAGGTACAGATGATCGAGGATCCGGAAATGCTCCGGGGGATGGTAATGATCGTCTTTATCGACGTGGCAAAGCCACTGGAAACGAGAACTCCGGGGAGAGCCAAAAAAGCTGCATCCGGCAATTTGAGAGATTTGGAGTTGCAACAGGAACAGCAGGAGTTGCGGGAAGCGCTTCAGGCGACCCGCGAGGAGATGCAGTCCTCCCAGGAAGAGCTTAAATCAACCAATGAGGAGTTGCAGTCCACCAATGAAGAGCTACAGTCCACCAACGAAGAGTTGACCACCTCCAGGGAGGAGATGCAGTCTCTGAATGAAGAGTTGCAGACTGTAAACGCCGAGCAGCAGTCGAAAATGGACGAGCTTTCGCGGGTGAACAACGACATGCGGAATCTGTTGAACAGTACGGAGATAGTCACTGTTTTTCTTGATAATGAACTCCACATCCGTCGTTTCACCACAGGGGCGGACAAACTCTTCAAACTTATTCCGGGGGATGTGGGACGCCCGCTTTCAGATATTGCGACCGACCTCTTCTATCCGGAGCTGGCCGCAGAAGCATATGAGGTATTAAGAACACTCGTTTTTTCGGAAAAACAGATTGCAGCTACAGATGGCCGCTGGTACACGGTGCGGATCATGCCTTACCGCACCAAGGAAGACGTCATCGCCGGGGTGGTGATCACCTTTTTGAATATCACCACGGCCAAGGCGCTGGAAGCGGAACTACGGGCGGAGATTGAGAAGCTGAAAGACAGGCTGAAGGCTGAAGGTTGAAGGCTGAAGAGGGTCGCCATGGAAAACGACAAAGTCAAAGGTCAGACAGCACGAACGAAGTTGCGCAGCGATGCTGAAGAGCAGGCGGGCACGAAAACCGGTGAATTGCATCCACCCGATAATGACCTCGAAATGAAGCGGTTCGTGCATGAACTTGAAGTTCATCAGATCGAGCTCGAAATGCAAAATGATGAACTGCGCCATAGCCAGGAAGAGCTTGAACTGTCGCGCAATACATATGAAGAGCTGTATGATTTTGCTCCTGTAGGGTTTTTCACCTTTGATTCCAGTGGAAATATTCAGGATGTAAATCTTGCCGGCGCTTTGCTGCTTGGGATAGAGCGGGGCTTGCTGTTCATGAAGCCCTTCAGCAGTTTTATTGGTGACGCAGAAGGGAGAATGATTTTTTCCGATCATCTTGCATTAATTGCGCAACGAAAAGTTATGATTAGATGTGAAATTACCCTGACCGGAGAGGGCGGCGCAGTTCTGGATGTGCAGCTTCAAAGTATTGCGAAGGAAAAAATCTCCGATAAGAGTGCTTATGTCTGTAGCACTGTTTTTGATATCACTCACCGTAAACGGGTCGAAAAAGAGTTGCAAAAGGCTCACGATGAGCTGGAATTGAAAGTCGAGCTCCGGACTGAAGAGCTCAGAAAGGCAAACGGACAGCTTTCAGGGGAAATTGCGGAACGCAAGCGTGCGGAAGAGTCTCTTCAGGTCGCCTATGGGGAAATCAAGCAGTTGAAAGACCGGCTCCAGGCTGAAAATCTTTACCTACAGCAGGAGGTTGACCAGCGTTACAATTTTGGCGAGATAATAGGTCAAAGCCCTCTTCTTTCGCGGGTCTTTTCCCAGGTAGAGCAGGTAGCGCCGATGAATGCGACAGTTCTTCTCCTTGGCGAGACCGGCACCGGCAAAGGGGTGGTGGCGCGCACCATCCACAGCCGCAGCACCCGCAAAAGCCGACCGCTGATAACGGTAAACTGTACGACACTCCCTGCTTCTCTTGTGGAAAGCGAGCTTTTCGGTCGGGAGAGAGGTGCGTTCACCGGCTCTGATGCCCGTCAGATCGGGCGGTTCGAGCTGGCTGATGGCGGCACTATCTTTCTTGACGAAATTGGCGAGATGCCTCTGGAGCTGCAATGCAAACTGCTCCGGGTTATTCAGGATGGGGAGTTCGAGCGGTTGGGGAGCCCCCGCACCATCAAGACAGATGTACGGATTATAGCCGCAACCAACCGGAACCTGACTGAAGAGGTCAAAAACGGCAAGTTTCGGGAGGATCTGTACTACCGCCTTAATGTCTTCCCGATCACGATGCCTCCGCTCCGTCATCGTCAGGAAGATATTCCGCTGCTCGTCAATCATTTTGTTGCCAAATATAACAAGAAAACAGGCAGGAAGATCGAGTCCGTATCAAAAGAGACCCTGTCGAGCCTCGAGGAGTACCACTGGCCAGGTAATGTGCGGGAGCTTGAAAGTGTCATTGAGCGGGCAATCATAACCAGTCAGGGGAGCGTACTACAGGTGCTGGACCGGTTCGATGTTCCCCGCAAGCCCGAAGCTTTCGGTGAAGGAGACGTCAAGGCTCTTATCGAACTGGAAAAGGATCATATTCTTCAGGTTCTCAAGAAAACCGGCTGGCGGATCGAAGGGAAAACCGGAGCGGCGGGGCTTCTTGGCTTGAACGCCAGCACCCTGCGTGCCCGGATGAGGAAGTACGGGATTGTGAGGGGGTAAAAAAACTAAGTATGAGGTATGAATTATGAATTATGAAAGAAGCATGTTGCTGCCTTTATTCATAATTCATACTTCATCATTCATAATTGCTCTTCATACTTCATCCTTCATAATTCATAATTCATAATTAAACCAAGGAGCCTGAATGGCAATCGAAAAAGATACAAGCCTGTTAAAATCTGCCGCAGAGTTGCGCCAGCATGCAGAAGCGGAGTTGAACGAGAAATCAGCCGGATTGCATCCCCCCCGGAGAAAGGAGGCGACAAAAAGACTTGTCACTGAACTTGAAGTCTACCAGCTTGAAATGGAGACGCAGAATACAGAGCTGCGCAGGGCGCAGGAGGAGCTTGAGAATCAGCAGGTCGAGCTGGAGATGCAGAACGAAGAGCTTGTTCGAGCACAGACCGATCTTGAATCATCCCGGAACAAGTATACCGAGCTCTATGATTTTGCACCTGTCGGCTATTTCACCTTTGATGCTGCCGGAGTGATACTGGAGGTAAATCTTTCCGGTGCTAATCTGCTTGCAACAGAGAGGCAACTATTGGCCGGCAAACCTTTTACTGCTTTTATTGCCGATGCCGGGGGGAGGACGCTCTTTTCCGATCACCTCAAATCTGCTTTGCAGGCAGATGGGATGCAGAAATGTGATATCAGTCTGACAAGGAAAGACGGCACGGTTATCTATGCCCAGTTGCAGAGCGTGAATATTGAAGATAGCGGAAACAGGAAAGGGCATATATTTTCTTCAATTGTCGATGGCACTGTTGCCAGACTGTTGGGTGTGGAAATCCAGGACGCCAGGGAGTATGCGGAAAACATCGTGGAAACAGTGCGCAAGCCTCTTGTTGTTCTTGATTCCGAGCTGAAAATCCTCACTGCCAACCATAGCTTCTTCGATACTTTCAAGGTTTCCCACGAGGAAACAATCGGGAATTTCATCTACGACCTCGGAAACCGGCAGTGGGACATACCGAAACTGCGAGTGCTTTTTGAGGATATCCTCCCAAATGATACAGTTCTCAATGACTATGAAGTCGATCACGAATTTCAGGGTATCGGTCGCAGGATTATTCTGCTCAACGCCCGTCAGATTTTCCGGAAAAATATAGGCTCACACATTATTCTGCTGGCCATGGAAGATGTTACCGCCCGCAAGCAGGCTGAAGAGGCGCTTTTAAAAGCAGGAGCTCTCCAGAGAGCGATTTTCAACAGCGCCAACTTTTCAAGCATTGCAACTGATGCGCAAGGGGTCATCCAGATCTTTAATGTCGGTGCGGAACGGATGCTGGGGTATACTGCCGCTGAAGTTATGAACAGGATCACACCGGCTGACATCTCCGATCCTGATGAGTTGATCACCAGAGCCAAAACGCTCAGCATCGAATTGGAAACCCGGATCACGCCGGGGTTTGATGCACTGGTTTTCAAGGCACGTCGCGGCATTGAGGATATCTATGAGTTGACCTACATCCGCAAGGACGGCAGCCGTTTCCCGGCAGTTGTGTCTGTCACGGCGCTGCGAGACGAGCAGGAGGCCATCATCGGTTATCTTCTGATCATCGCTATTGGTTCGCATTATGCCGGCGCGAAGTTCGTAGTAGCGCGACCC
>JANNRW010000146.1:0-2208 GCA_031401815.1 Geobacteraceae bacterium
GATCGGTTCGGAGCTGATTACAACTGGAGTCTGCTGCTGATCGAGGCTCTCTGCCTGGACGATAGTCCTTTTTCCCTCTTTTGCCCGGACATCGGTTGAAGGTTTGTGACCTTTTAGTCTTTCTTTGTAGCGGCGAAGCTGGCGTTCAATTTTATCAACAACAGCGTCTATCGAAGCATACATGTCAGTGCCAGCCTCGGAAGCCTTGATGGTAACCCCTTTGGCCGTTAGAGTTATCTCAACAATGTGGCGTATCTTTTCAACGGTCATATAAGCCTGGGCAGTAATCGGCTCGTCGATATATTTCTTAACTCTTTCCAGTTTTTCTTCAACATAGCTTTTCAGCGCATCACTCTGTTCCATGTGTCTAAATGTAGTAGTAATCTGCATAATTGCCTCCTGTATTGGTAGTGGTGGTTCAACAGCGTCCTGCTAAAACATCCTTTTACGTTCAGATGAAGAGCCTAATCTGAGCATTTCCCTGTACTTGGTTACCGTTCTTCTTGCTATGTTTATGCTGCCGTCTGCCAGCATCTCTGAAAGAGTCTGATCGCTGAGAGGTTTTTGTGGATCCTCGGCTTCTATCAACTCTTTGATCTTTCGTTTTACACTTTCGGACGCGATAAATTCGCCGCCGTTAATCGATATGGCACTGTTAAAGAAGTATTTCATTTCAAAAATACCTTGCGGGGTGTGCATGTATTTGCTCGTAGTCACTCGACTGATCGTTGATTCATGCATTCCTATGTCTTCAGCAACGTCCCTGAGAACGAGAGGCCTGAGGAACTCTATCCCTTTTTCAAAAAATTCCCGCTGGAATTTTACGATGCTTTTTGCTGCTTTGAAGATAGTGCGTTGGCGCTGCTGAATACTTTTAATAAGCCAGACGGCAGCGCGCATCTTATCATTTACATAATCTCCGGTGCCGGAATCCATCTCCTTAAGTTTAGTGTCGGAGTAGTATGGGTTTATTCGCAGCGACGGCAGTCCTTCATCGTTAAGGGAAACTATATAATCATCACCGATCTTGTAAACAAAAATATCCGGCGATATGTAGTGAACGTCATCATGCACAAAAAGATGCCCTGGTTTGGGGTCGAGACCTGCAATAACCTTGGCAGCTGTCAGGATGTCCTGGATGCTTACTCCCAGTGCTCTTGATATCTGTTTGTAGCGTCTGGTTTCAAGATCTTTCAGATGGTCTCTAAGGATGAAGTCTACGATGCTCCCTTGCATGCCGAGTTGCAGTACCTGAATAAGCAGGCACTCTCGCAAGTCTCTGGCCCCAACGCCAGGTGGGTCAAAGTCCTGAATTCTCTTGAGAGCACTTTCTGTTTCTTCTTCCGAAATCTCGCATGACCTTGCTATGTCTTCAACAGTGCTTCTTAGATAGCCGTCATCATCAATATTACCGATAATTTCGATCCCTGCTTTCACTTCGCTCTCTTCAAATCTTGACAGGTTAAGCTGCCACATCAGATGGTCGACTAACGTTCCTTTTTTTGTTAAAAGGTTTTCAAAGGAGGGGCGGTCCTCTTCGTCATTGTACTGCTGACCGGAGCTGTAATTATAGCCATCAATATAACTGTCCCAGTCCATTTCGCGAATAGTCTCGCTTCCCGCAGTTACCTCGTTGAAACGCTCACTCTCTTCGAGCGGAGCAGGCTCATGTTCCTGTATTTCGATCTGTTGAAGCTCATTTATGTTTTCCTGTTCCTCAGATTCATCAAGGATCGGATTTTCTTCAAGCTCCTGCTGAACAAGATCCTGAAGTTCGAGACGCGAAAGCTGAAGAAGCTTTATAGCCTGCTGCAGCTGGGGCGTCATAACCAGTTGCTGGGTCAGCTTCATCTGTTGGCGCATCTCAAGAGCCATCAATTATCCTTTAAAACAGTCAACTATGATTCAGGTTAAAGTTTGAATTTGTCGCCGAGATAAATCTCACGGGCCTTTTTGCTGTTGATTATTTGTGCTGACGTCCCGCACTCAAGAAGCTCACCGCTGTTTAGAATATAAGCTTTATCGCAGACTCCAAGGGTTTCGCGAACATTATGATCGGAGATCAGTATCCCTATATTTTTTGCCTTTAGTTCGCCGATAACATTCTGGATATCTATCACCGCTAGCGGGTCGATTCCGGCGAAGGGCTCGTCAAGCAGAATGAACTTTGGTGTTGTGGTCAGTGCTCTGGCGATCTCGACTCTGCGG
>JANNRW010000147.1:0-12326 GCA_031401815.1 Geobacteraceae bacterium
TTCAAAGTCCGTTCGCCCTGAGCTGTGAGCCTGTCGAACAGTCGATGGGTGATAAGGACTTTGAATCTGTAAGTGCCTGTAAATCCGTTCGTGCTGAGCTGTGAGCCTGTCGAACAGTCGAAGCATGAACCAAGACAGTGATTTCAGTTTTTGCGAAGGGATCAAGCTTAAGGGGGTATTCAATGAAAAGTACGATTTATGCGGCACTGCTTCTTGTTCTTGTAACAACTCAAACCCTTCATGCAGGCGATTCTCTCTCCCGTGCGGCAATCTCCGGGGACATTGTGGTTGTCAAGGAGCTCGTAAAGTCCGGAGAGGGTGTAAATGATATCGACAGATGGGGCTGGACAGCACTCATGTGGTCAGTTTACTATGGCAATATCCCTGTTGCCAAATGGCTCCTTGAACAGGGTGCTGATCCGAACATCAAGTCTGAACAGACCTATGGATCATATATGGTCGGTACAACAGCACTCATACTGGCAGCAGCATACTGGCAGCAGCATACGGACATCACGAAGCTGTGGAAGCACTTCTCAACAAGAAAGCCGATGCCAGTCATGTAGACCGAAAAGGGAGAAAAGCCCTGGACTATGCACGGGAATACGAGTTTGACAAGTGTGTTGCCCTTTTGCAAGGCAAGTAAAAATGCGCTGGCAAGGGGGAACTTTTGAAAGCAGTTGCCTCTATAGTTGCTGGCATGTCATAAATCGAGCAGTTACTGACCACAGGGCTCACTCCTGTGGTTTTTATTTTTCCGGAGACAACATACATGCCTGCAACAAGTCACACCAAAGCTAAATATCAGCCAAAGGGGGTGAAGATCCTTTACGAGGACAAGGATATCATCGTGGTGGAAAAACCCTCCGGCCTTCTGACAATGGGGACTGATCGGGACAAGTCTCGAACAGTTCATACCATTTTAAACGATTATGTCCGCAAGGGTGATCCACGCTCCCGTAACCGTATCTACATCGTTCATCGTCTGGATCGCGAGACATCGGGCATACTGATATTCGCGAAGAGCGAAGCTGCAAAGATATTTCTGCAAGACCATTGGGAGAGTACAGACAAACATTACCTGACGGTTGTACATGGTTCAGTTACGCCTAAAACAGGAGTAATCAGCAGCTACCTCTCGGAAAACAGCGCCTTCAAGGTTTACTCAACCCCTGATCCGGCGCTGGGGAAATTTTCTCAGACTGAATATGCTGTTCTGAAAGAGGTAAAAGGGCTCTCTCTGCTCGACATTCATCTGCTCACGGGTCGCAAGCATCAGATACGTGTCCATCTGTCAGAAAAAGGGCACCCTGTAGTCGGGGACAGAAAATATGGCAAGGCTGATGATACATGCAATACACTTGCGCTGCATGCCAGATCCATCTCTTTCACCCACCCGGCAAGCGGCAAACTCCTCGGATTTGAAACCGGCATCCCTGATTTATTCACTCGCCTGGTCGGAAAAACAGAGAATCTTGGTGGACTAATCCCTTCACCGGCAAGCTGCTACTCTGACAGAGGCAACTGAATGAATAAACAATTGACTTTTGAGGGGTTATTGGCTAATGTTACCCCCCGCAGGGTGGGATATTTTATGAATGAGATATCTATTGACGAACTGGAAACCAGAGTAGACCGGCTGATAGCCGCCTATCACCTGCAGATTGCCGAAAACCGGCAACTGAAAGACCAGCTGGCTCTTATGGAAGAGCGACAAATGGTATGTCGGAATCGTCTTGACATATTGATCAGCAAGCTTGACCAGGTTGACAGCTTGTGAAACAGGCACACCGCATACAGCTGCTTGGCCGTGAGCTTCAGGTAAGAAGCAGCGCCCCTGAGGAAGAGGTTCAGGAGGTTGCAGCTTTTGTAAATGAGAAACTTGCAGAAGTTGCACTTAATCTCCCGAATGCGGATCAGCAGCTAGTCATGCTTTTATCGCTGCTTAATGTGTCTGAATCATATCTGGCGCAAAAAAAAGCTGCCCCGGTTGAAGAGAATTGTTCAGGAGAAGCGATTGAGCGCCTCCTGAAAAAACTGGACATGGCTCTGGAGTGATCAATGCCCCGGAGAGTTTATTATATAGTGCGGTATTTTGCTGAAAAGGTTTCCTGTTTCTGGCCGTTTTTTGCTGTTGAGCGGCGATTTCACAGGTTGTTGATTTTGTGGAGGAAAAATATTTTCACGGGACGCCCTGTATTAGGGCTCTGCTTTTTATAAAGGTACTTTTTCCATCTCCACGCTTATCAACATATCCGATATAGTTTTTCGGTCTTTTCATCCAGCCATACCCGCTCTCCCTTAACGGGAAACTCTCTCCTCACTCCAGCTGCTGTAACTCCATCTCGATTGATTCACAGGTGCTTGAATGCCCAAACATGCACTCAGAGCACAAATGCTGGCAAAAAGGCGCTCGCTCTCTGTTGATGAACAATCTATCGCTGGCGGGCTGATTCAGAAACGTTTTCTGGCATCTTCTGAATATGCAAACGCCTGCTCTGTTGCCCTTTATGTCGCAACTCACGCTGAAATCCCGGTAGCCGGGATTATTGCGGAAGCGCTGTTATCAGGCAGAGCGGTTATTTTGCCGACTGTTACGAGTAATGGCCTGGTTTTCAGAGAGATCCTGAGCCAGGCAGACCTTTGCCAGGGGAGATTCAGGATACCTGAACCTCGTGTGATCTGTAAAAGCTGGAGTCCTGCTGACATTGATGTTTTTGTCATCCCTGGCGTTGCTTTTGACCATTACGGACGACGCCTCGGGTACGGAATGGGCTATTACGACAAGGCACTCAAGATGCTTGAGGGGATGGGAAGGCTTGTCGGTTTTTGCTATGATTTTCAGCTTGTCGATTCAATTGACCATGAGCCGCATGATGTACTCATGGACAGGGTAATAACAGAACAGCGGGTGTTAACCCCTGTACTGATAAAATAAGGAAGGAGTTAAAAACATGAAAACAGAACAGATCATTCTGATGCTTGTTGTCGCAGTCGCAGCAGTAGGAGTTGGATTCGCAATTTCTATGTTTCTCAGCAGACGGACGGAGAACAAGAACGTAAATGCCGGAGAAAATGCTCTCAAAATGCTGGAAGATGCAAAAAGAGAGTCGGAAACAATTATCAGAGAAGCTGCAATTCAGGCCAAGGATGTGGTTTACAAGGCAAAGGCAGAGTTTGAGACAGAGACCATTGACAAACGCCGTGATCTCCAGTCACTTGAAAAAAGAGTGCTTGTGAAGGAAGAGAATCTTGACAAGAAACTCAATCTTTTTGATCAGAAAGAGCTCGATTTTTCCAGAAAGGAGCAGTCTCTCGCACAGAAAGAGCAGACACTTTCCCAGAAGGCGGAAAAAGCGGAACAACTGATTGAAGCCCAGCGAAAAGAGCTTGAAAAGATCTCGGGAATGACCTCCATGGAAGCAAAAGCAGTACTGATGGAGGTGATGGAGAACGAAGCCAAGCTTGATGCCGCCAAGATGATCAAGGTAATTGAGGAAGAGGCACGGGAAAGCGCTGACAAGAAATCAAAGGAGATCATTTCACTTGCCATCCAGCGTTACGCGGGCGAGTACGTTGCAGAGCGGACTGTTTCTGTCGTACCTCTCCCGTCAGACGAAATGAAGGGGCGGATAATCGGTCGTGAAGGTCGTAACATACGAGCGCTTGAGGCAGCTACCGGCATTGATCTGATAATTGACGATACGCCTGAAGCAGTAATCCTTTCAGGATTTAACCCCGTGCGAAGGGAAGTTGCCAGAATTGCCCTTGAAAAGTTGATTTCCGACGGACGCATCCACCCTGGCAGGATTGAAGATGTTGTTCACAAGGCAGAAGAAGAGGTCGAACTTGCAATCAAGGAGGCCGGTGAACAAGCTGCTTTTGATCTTGGCGTTCACGGAATTCATGCTGATATCTTGAAGCTTATCGGGCGACTCCGTTACCGGACATCATATAGCCAGAACGTTTACCAGCACTCTCTTGAGGTCGCTTTCCTCTGTGGCATCATGGCGGCAGAGCTTGGCATTAATGTCAAGCAGGCCAAGCGGGCAGGACTGCTGCACGACCTCGGCAAGGCTGTAGATCATGAAGTTGAAGGTTCTCACGCAGTGATCGGAGCCGAACTCGCCCGCAAATATGGTGAGTCTCCCAAAATCATCCATGCAATCATGGCGCATCATGAAGACGAAAAACCCAATTCAGTACTTGCGGTACTTGTACAGGCTGCTGATGCCCTTTCCGGTGCAAGACCCGGGGCAAGAAGGGAGATGATGGAGACTTATGTCAAGCGCCTCGATGATCTTGAAAAAATATCGACCTCATTTGGAGGGGTCACCAATGCTTTTGCAATTCAGGCAGGCCGTGAAATCAGGGTAATGGTTTCAAGTGAAGAGATCAGCGACGAGCGCGCAATTGTGCTTGCAAAAGATATAGCCAAAAAAATCGAGGCTGACATGACCTACCCCGGACAGATCAAGGTCAATGTAATTCGAGAGACAAGAGCAATTGAATATGCCCGCTAACATTCTCTTCATAGGTGATATTGTCGGCAGACCCGGCAGGCAGGCCATATCCCGGGAGCTGCATCGCCTTGTAGACCGGTATGCCGTGGATCTTGTCATTGCCAACGGAGAGAACGCTTCCGGCGGTTTTGGCATAACACCCGAAACTGCAAGGGAGCTTTTTGCAAGCGGCATACATTTCATAACTACTGGCAATCATGTCTGGGACAAGAAAGAATCTTATGAATATCTTGGGCGTGAACAACGGATCATCCGCCCGGCAAACTATCCGGATGGAGCTCCGGGCAGAGGTGCATCTCTTGTTGACACCCCTGGCGGGTTGAAAATTGGTGTTTTGAACCTTGAAGGACGGATTTTCATGGATAATCTGGAGTGCCCCTTCAAGACGGCTGATCGTGAAATTGCGCTGCTTTCAACCCAGACAAACATCATCATTGTTGACTTCCATGCTGAAGCTACATCAGAGAAATCGGCTCTGGGCTGGTATCTTGATGGTCGTGTGACAGCTGTAATAGGCACCCATACCCATGTGCAGACTGCGGATGAACGATTGCTATCCGACGGAACTGCCTATATTACAGATGCGGGGATGACAGGCTCATTCGACTCGGTTATCGGGGTGCGAAAGGATGAACCGATCAGGAAATTCATCACCCAGCTCCCTATGAAGTTCGAGGTTGCAAAAAAAGATATACGGATCAACGGAGTCTTGCTCCGGATAAACGAAACTACCGGCAAGGCTATTGCTATTGAGCGAATTAATCTGCCTTGCTGTTAAAAGGGAACCTATATGAATGTTGCTGAACAGATGGCGATCATAAAGCGTGGCGCAGTAGAAATACTGGTTGAAAAGGAGCTGGAGGAGAAGCTTGAGAAGTCGCTCAAAACCGGTATCCCGCTAAAGATCAAGGCAGGCTTTGATCCGACTGCGCCTGACCTGCACCTGGGGCATACGGTTCTCCTCCAGAAGATGCGCCAGTTTCAGCAACTTGGCCATGAGGTTTCATTTCTTATAGGCGACTTTACAGGGATGATCGGTGATCCGACCGGCAAATCTGAAACACGCAAGGCGCTTACCAGAGAGGATGTCCTCAGAAATGCGGAATCCTACAAGGAGCAAGTATTCAAAATTCTGGATCCGGAAAAAACCAGGGTTGTCTTCAATTCGGAGTGGCTTGCCTCAATGAGCGCCACCGACATGATAGCACTTGCTGCAAAATACACAGTAGCCCGGATGCTTGAACGCGATGATTTTGGCAAACGCTACGCCAACCAGATGCCGATCAGTATTCATGAATTTCTCTATCCGCTCATCCAGGGGTATGATTCGGTAGCCATGAACGCAGATGTTGAGCTTGGCGGCACCGACCAGAAATTCAACCTTCTTGTCGGGCGTGAACTTCAGCGCGAAGCTGGACATTCCCCGCAAACAGTAATTACCATGCCGCTCCTCGAAGGGCTTGATGGTGTCAATAAAATGTCCAAGTCTCTGGGCAATTACATCGGCATCAATGAATCCGCAGATGAAATTTTCGGAAAAATCATGTCAATATCTGACACTCTCATGTTCAGGTATTATGAACTCCTGAGCGATATGTCACTGACAGAGCTCGACACCCTGAAATCAGCAATAAAAAGCGGTGCCATTCATCCAATGGATGCCAAGAAATCTCTTGGCCGCGAAATTGTCGGTCGCTATCACGGCAGTGACGCCGCGATTACTGCCCAGGAGAACTTTATCAAACGCTTTCGTGATAATCAGACCCCTGATGATATGCCAGAGATAATTATCCCGCATGATGGAGAAAAGATGCTGCTGTGCAAGCTGCTTGCCTGCGCAGGGCTTGTCCCCTCAAACAGTGAAGGAAGGCGCTCCATTAAAGGGGGAGGGGTGAAAATCGACGGAGAAAAGATCATTGATGAAAATCTGGAAATTTCCTGTAACGGAAAATATGTGATCCAGGTCGGAAAGAGGCGATTTGCTCGGATAGTTTTCTGAATTATCCGTACTGTATACATTATTTCTGTTGATTTTTCCCATGCTGGTGTTTAGTATGCATTGGAATTTTTAATCTGCTTTATCAGCTGCATGACTGGCAATAATTCATTTCAGGAAAGGACGGGATAATGCGATCATTCGGCAGATGGCGTGGCCCTCCGTAACCCCCTCCGGATCTTTTGACTTTCGGCTCTGTTACATATTGCAACGAGCCTCACAAATCACAACAAGCGGTAAATCTTTCGATAAAAAGGGAAGAAACATGCAAATACTTAAAAGTGTAGTAGGAAGAAAGATCTTCATGGCGATCACCGGCCAGTGCATGGTGCTCTTCGCCGTTGTCCATATGGTGGGCAACTCATCCATTTTCGTAGGTCCTGACGGGATCAATGCCTATGCAAAACATCTGCATGACCTTGGCCCTCTTGTCTGGATGTTCCGCGCCGGGCTGTTCGGACTGGCAGCAGTGCACATCTTCTACGGCATCCAGCTGACGCTTGAAAACAGCGCCGCCAATCCTGATTCATATGCTGTCAAAAAGCAGCTTAAAGCGACTTTCGCCAGCTCTACAATGATCTGGACAGGGCTCATAATCTGTCTGTTCATCATTTTTCACATCCTCCACTTCACTGCCCGCGTAACGCCAGGCATTGTACAGGGTGTTGATGCTCTCGGTCGATACGATGTCTTCACAATGGTAGTTTCAGCTTTCAGGAACGGCGGCACTGCCTTTATCTACGTCGCTGCCATGATCGCACTTTTCCTGCATCTTTCACACGGCATACAGAGCTTTTTCCAGACAATGGGGTGGAACACCGACACGACACAGTGCTGGATCTCCACAGCTGGTAAAGCGGTTGCCTTCATCCTGCTCGCCGGTTATGCGGTCATCCCGCTCTCAATCCTGGCCAGCGCTCTGATTAAATAGGGGGTTTATAGTGATACTCGACGGAAAATGTCCAACCGGACCGATTGAAAAAACATGGGACAAGCACCGCTTCGATCTGAAGCTGGTCAACCCGGCTAACAAGCGCAAGTACAAGGTGATCATGGTAGGAACAGGCCTGGCCGGTGGAGCTGCTGCCGCATCTCTTGGAGAACTCGGCTACAGTGTAGAGGCGTTCTGCTATCAGGACTCTCCGCGCCGCGCCCACTCCATTGCTGCCCAGGGTGGAATAAACGCCGCCAAAAACTACCCCAACGACGGTGACTCGATCTACCGTCTCTTCTACGACACCATAAAGGGTGGCGATTTCCGCGCCCGTGAAGCTGACGTCTGGCGTCTTGCCCAGGTCTCCAACAACATCATCGACCAGTGCGTTGCTCAGGGCGTTCCTTTTGGCCGTGACTATGCAGGCTACCTCGACAACCGCTCCTTCGGCGGCGCCCAGGTTTCCCGTACCTTCTTTTCCCGCGGCCAGACCGGTCAGCAACTCCTGCTCGGTGCCTACTCCGCTCTTTCCCGTCAGATCAAGGCAGGGACGGTCAAGATGTACAACCGCACTGAGATGCTCGACCTCATTGTCGTTGACGGCGTTGCCAAAGGGATTACTGTGCGCGATATGGTGACCGGCGAAATCCGCGCCCATATGGCTGATGCAGTCTGCCTGGCCACCGGCGGCTATGTCAACGTCTTCTACCTCTCCACCAACGCCATGGGCTGCTCGGTTACGGCTAACTGGAAAGCTCACAAAAAGGGTGCCTACTTCGCCAACCCCTGTTACACACAGATCCACCCGACCTGCATTCCTCAAACCGGCGACCACCAGTCCAAGCTGACCCTCATGTCTGAATCACTCAGAAACGACGGTCGTTGCTGGGTTCCCAAGAAGAAGGAAGATATTGGCAAGCACCCAAGTGAAGTTCCAGAAGGGGATCGTGACTACTACCTTGAGCGCAAGTACCCGAGCTACGGCAACCTTGCTCCCAGGGATATTGCCTCCCGTGCTGCCAAAGAGCAGTGTGACGATGGTCGGGGTGTCGGTCCGGGTGGCCGTGGGGTGTACCTTGATTTTGCTGACTCCATCAAGCGTCTGAGCGAAGACACCATCAGGGAGCGTTACGGCAACCTTTTTGAAATGTATGAGAAGATTACCGATGAGAACGGCTACAAACGGCCGATGCGTATGTACCCTGCACCGCACTACTCCATGGGTGGTCTCTGGGTTGACTACAACCTCATGAGCAACGTTCCGGGTCTGTTTGTTCTCGGTGAGGCCAACTTCTCCGTCCACGGTGCAAACCGTCTTGGTGCTTCTGCTCTTATGCAAGGACTGGCAGATGGCTACTTCGTCATCCCCTACACAATCGGCGGTTATCTTGCCGGTATCAAACCTGGTGATTATTCCCTTGATCATGCTGAAGTCAAGAAGTCTATCGAAGATGTACAAGCTACCAACGACAAGATGTTTGCCCTCAAGGGTAAAAAGACTGTCAGCGAGATCTACCGGGCGCTCGGCAAGGTCATGTGGGAAAATGTCGGTATGGCCAGAAGCGACGCCAGTCTCAAGAATGCGCTCAAGGAGATCCCGAAGCTGCGCGAAGAGTTCTGGAGCGATGTCAACATCAGCGGTGAGGGGGGCGAAATGAACCAGCAGCTTGAGAATGCTGGCCGCGTTGCTGATTTTCTCGAGTTTTCCGAGCTTCTCTGCAAGGACGCCCTCGACCGTGAAGAGTCCTGCGGCGGGCATTTCCGCGTTGAGCATCAGATGCCTGATGGTGAAGCAAAACGTAATGATGCCGACTTCTGCTATGTAGCCGCCTGGGAGTTCAAGGGTGTCGGCAAGGAGCCAGAGCTTCACAAAGAGCCGTTGAAATTCGATAACGTCCATCTGGCGGTAAGGAGTTATAAATAATGAGCACACATAATACCAATACAATGAATCTGACACTCCACGTCTGGCGCCAAAAGGGGCCAAATGCCCCAGGCAAGCTGGAGACATATGAAGCAAAGCATGTGAGCCCGGACATGTCCTTTCTTGAGATGGTCGATGAAGTGAACGAGACCCTGATCAAAAAAGGTGTTGATCCCATAGCATTCGACCATGACTGCCGCGAAGGGATCTGCGGCATGTGCTCCATGGTCGTCAACGGCGTACCCCATGGCGGACAGGATCGTACCACTGTCTGTCAGCTGCATATGCGCTCTTTCAAGGATGGAGATAACATCTTCATCGAACCCTGGCGGGCCACAGCCTTCCCGGTTATCAAGGATATGGTTGTTGACCGCAGCGCACTTGATACCATCATCCAGGCCGGCGGCTATATCTCCTGTCACACCGGCGGAGTTCCTGATGGCAATGCCGTCATTGTTCCAAAGCCGGAAGCAGAATACGCAATGGACGCTGCCGAGTGCATCGGCTGCGGCGCATGCGTAGCAGGCTGCCCTAACGGAAGTGCAATGCTCTTCACCAGCGCCAAGGTTGCCCAGCTTGCAGCTCTGCCCCAAGGCAAAGCCGAGGCAGCGACTCGGGTACATGCCATGACAGAGGCTCTCCAAGATTGCGGCTTCGGTAACTGCACCAATCACTATGAGTGCCAGTCATCATGCCCTAAAGGGATCAACGTCAAGTTTATCGCCAAGCTCAACAGGGAGTACCTGAAAGCTGTATTCCAGTAACAGAGCTGTTATTGAAACAAAAAAAGGCGGGCCATGTGCCCGCCTTTTTTTGTTGATTCAACCTAGAAAAAGCATTTAACACAGAGACACTGAGATAATCATTACAGAGACTTAGATAAAATATCAGCTTCATTTGTGTTCACCTTTCAGGTTGTACGGTGGTTTCAAATAATCTCAATGATTTCCTCTGTGTCTCAGTGCCTCTGTGTTTCAACTGCCGTTTTTAGGTTCAATTTTGATGCACTCGCAAATTCTCTAAACAAGTCCCCTCCCCCCTGGCGGGGGAGGGTCAGGGTGGGGGGGGAGGTGCCATGATATCAGTAAGTTGCAGCTTCACCCACCCCCTGACCCCCTCCCGTCAAGGGAGGGGGAAAAGACTTTTTGCGAGTGCATCACCATTAATGGAGGTACAGTGACTTTTACAAAGCTGGTTCTTCTCATAGATGACGAAGAGTTTACCCTTAAAGCCGGAAAACTGGCACTGAACGGGAGTGGCATTACAAATGTAACAACACTCTCCGAACCTCTTGCTGTTCTCCCTTACCTTCTTTCGAATACTGTGTCGGTAATAATTCTTGATCTCAATATGCCTAACCTGTCAGGGCTTGAACTGCTGCTGGAGATAGTGGAGAAATATCCGCATATTCCGGTCATCATGATGACTGCCAGTGACGAAATCTCAAATGTTGTAAAGTGTATGAAGTCAGGCGCATTCGACTATCTGGTGAAACCGGTCGAATCGAGCCGTTTTGTCTCAACTGTCAGAAAGGCGCTTGAGCTCTGCGATATCTCCAGTGAGCTTTCGTCACTTAAACAGCTTTTTCTGTCTGACAGACTGGAACATCCATCAGCCTTCTCCGGGATAATCACCGGAAACAGGAAGATGAGAGCGCTTTTTCAGTATATTGAGGTTGTTGCTCCGACAAGACAACCTATCATGGTTACCGGGGAGACAGGCACAGGAAAAGAGATGATTGCCCGTGCCATACATGAACTGAGCGGTTGTCCGGGAGCTTTTGTGGCAGTGAATGTTGCCGGGCTTGATGACAACATGTTTTCCGACACCCTTTTCGGGCACAAGAGAGGAGCGTTTACAGGGGCTGAGCAGTCGCGGGAGGGGCTTATTGCAAGAGCAGCCGGCGGGACGCTCTTTCTTGACGAGATAGGGGATCTCTCAGAGTGCTCGCAGATAAAGCTGCTTCGTTTGATGCAGGAGAAGGAGTACTACCCGGCAGGTTCAGATATTGTCAAAAAGAGCGATGCCCGTATTCTGCTCGCAACAAACAGGGATCTGCCGGAACTGATTACCAGGGGGAGGTTTCGTAACGACCTCTACTACCGGCTGAAAGCTCATCAGGTGCATATACCCCCCCTGCGGGAGCGGATTGATGATCTCCCCCTTCTGCTGGATTACTTTTTAGAGCTAGGTGTACAGACATTTGACAAGCCAAAGCCGGAAGTGCCCCGGCAGCTATTGACCGGCCTCTCGCTTTACAATTTCCCCGGCAATGTCAGGGAGCTTGAGGCTCTGGTTTTTGATGCAATTGCCAGACATCAGTCAGGTGAACTAAAGGTTGATGTCATGAATAAAAGCCACTTGGGGTGGGAATCGATACAGAGTGCGACTGTTACGAATCAAAATCAGCTTGTCGCTATTTTCGGGAAGTTTCCGACATTGGAACAGGTTGAAGATTATATGATTGATGAAGCATTGAAATCTTCCGGAGGCAATCAGGGAATTGCGGCAAATATGCTTGGAATAAGTCGTCAGACCCTTAATAAAAGAGTTGGCACAAAGACTAGAGTCTGAACGAAGTAGTAAAAATCCTCACCACGGCAATCATTACAAACCCGCTGTTGAATATCATGCTTGCAATTGCAACCCTCCTCTGGAACTGAGGGATTATCCCTTCAAGGCTCCGTACCCCCCTGAATTTTTGAGCAACACCAGCCGATACTCCGCTGATGACCCCTCCGATCAGGCAGCCGTAGAGAATATAGCCGATACCCCCGTACTCTTTCTGAAGCATGCAGAAGGGGCAGTGATGTGTAGGAAGCTCGTAGAAATAGAGAGAAATGAAAGATATCAGGGCGACAACCGAAGTCAGAAAAAAGGCTGACGCTGATACTGAAAAGAGATACCAGCCCCTGTTTTTGCTGACGGAATAAAAACCGCTGGCCAGGT
>JANNRW010000148.1:0-2003 GCA_031401815.1 Geobacteraceae bacterium
CCATCGTAATACCCAACGTGGTAGACCAGCAGATGAAAAACAAAATGGAGGCAGCCAGAAACGGTCTTCAGGTTACGACATCGCTGGCTAAAGATTACCTGGCAAGGGCCAAGATGGGTGAGTTTACCCAGGAGGAAGCAAGAAGACGTATAATTGAAAAATCAAAGATAATGAAGTTTGGCAATGAGGGTAACGACTACATCTGGATTAATGACGATTCTTCGCCGCCAAAGATGGTCATGCATCCTACCGTTCCGGAGTTGGATGGCAAAATTCTCGATCAAAAGAAATTTTTCTGCGCTAAATTGCTGATCACCCCTGATGGCAAGAAATATCCGCTAAACAATCTCAATCTGTTTGAGGTATTCGTAAAGACATGCCGGGAAAACGGTTCCGGGCATGTTCAATATTTTTGGCCAAAACCTTTGAAGAATGGGACGGTTTCACAGGAGCTAGTGCCTAAGTTATCTTATGTACAACATATTCCGGAACTCGGCTGGATACTGGGCACTGGAATATATATGGACGATTCCATAGCATACATAAACAAACTCCGCAAAATGGTCTATTCCGTATATCTCCTGGTAACCATCCTGGGTATTTTTATAGTATTCCTTTTCACTAAAAAGCTCCGCAGGGAGATTCTGGCCGGGCCCAGACAAATGCTTGGTCAACTATGCGAGGGGCAGCTTGATGCCAGAAACGAGATACAAATTCACACCCGTGAACTTATTCCGGTAACAATAAGCATTGAAAAGCTTAAGAGAACCTTTCTGCAAGTAGTTTCCGAGATGGTTTTGGGGATAAATAACCTGAATGAGATCGGGAAAAATCTAGACGGGATAAGCCGTGGCAATTCGGATATGATTTCGAGTTCAGAACAATCCATCAAACTTATTGTTGAGGCTATGGATCGATATAATGCCAGTATCAACAACATCAACCAGAGAATACAAAATTCCGAGACCAGCATAAAAGATATAAAGATCATGGTTGAAGAATCCACGCATGCTGCCGGAAATGTATGCGGTTCACTTGTTGGCCTCGGCGGGACATCCGAGGAGTTGTCCAGTGAAATGAGCAATGTTATTGAAGCGGTTGGCAAGATCGGCAACATCCTTGATACGATAAGCGAAATATCCGATCAGACTAATCTGCTGGCTCTCAATGCCGCTATCGAGGCGGCACGAGCCGGAGAACAGGGTCGCGGCTTCGCAGTAGTGGCTGACGAGGTCAGAAAGCTTGCAGAAAAAACCAACCGGTGTGTCGGCGGAGTAACAACTGAACTGAAATCAATAAGGCAGATCACCAACCACACAAAAGATCTCACTGAAATCAACTCCACTGAAATAGGAGGCATTACCAACGAAATTGTCCTGGTCATCGATAAATTCGATGCCGCGAACAATTTGAACCAGCAAATTATTGTTGATATAGAAAATATTACCGCAGCAATGAGCGAGCAGACCAGTGATCTTGAAAATATCAGAAACAATGTCACCCGCGTAAGCGAAAGCATGCACAGCGTCAGCCTGAACTCGTCCGAATTGGACAAACAGATCAATCAGTTGGAAAAGGGTGGGCAGGGTCTTTCCGCAGTTGTCGGCGGGTTCAAGTTCGATACAACCAAATCAAAGCTTCATGTGGCGATTTCCGATCACAAGAAGTTTGTCGCCATGATCAATGATGTGATTTCAGGGACCAAAAAGATGCTACCGGAAGAACTTGCAGATCATACCGGGTGCAGATTCGGCAAATGGTACCTAAACGAAGGCAAGACCGATTGCGGCAACCTCCCTTCGTATCCTCTCATTGATCCGCCCCACCGGGAGATACATATAAAGGGAAAAGAGGTGATCTCCCTGATTAATAAAGGCGATAAAGTGAAAGCGTCCAAGATCTTTGATGAAATGTCCTCGATCTCTCTGGAGATCGAGCGATTGGTGATTCGCCTTGGCGATGAAGGTTCAGCCAGGGCAAGGTAAAACGCTTTACCGGCTACT
>JANNRW010000149.1:0-5761 GCA_031401815.1 Geobacteraceae bacterium
ATGGCCGGATGGTCTTTTGCCCCTATAGACGATGCAGCTTTCAGATCGGTTGTGCTAAGGAGCTGCCCCATGCAGAAATTCTTTGTTTCGATTACCTGCATAAAGAGCGAAGGAGCAGAGAGTTCGATCCTGACATCTCCGAAATTGTTCACATAACCGGCCTCCTCTGCAGCAAGCCAGCCTGTAATAACAGGCTCCTTTGGCAGAAAGAGAGCTGCCCTGAAGTGTTTGCGGCGCAGATACTCCATCAGCGCCTCACCGATAGCATCTCTTGACGTAGCGCCTGCAAGGCTACTGCACATGTCCGTAAGTGAATATCCTTCCTCAACCTCAATCTTAACCTTGACCTCAGCTTCAACCTCAGCCTCAGCCTCAATAGCGACAGGTTCCGGCTCATCCGGAATCTCCGTGTTATCAAAGCCGTCAAACTCCGGTATTTCGATGAACTCTTCCTTCTCTTCAGCTTTTGCCTTCGCAGGGGTGGGGGGAGCAGGTATCTCGTTGATCTCTACACTCTCTTCAACCCTGGCTTCTCTCCTCATGTCCCTGGTTATCGCGATATAGCGAGTTTCACGCTTGATCTTGTAATAGCGCTCCATTGCTGTAATCAGCATGATTTCAGGGATTACCACCGGAATTATATACATCCCGGTCATGAAAGAGATTTTGTCAACAGTTGCCAGGTCTGCCGGGTCTGCCATTGCTATGGTCAATCTCTTCTTGTCGACAGAAACAGGGATGACCAGATGTTTTTTAACGATTTCGACAGGTATCAATGCAATGACTTCAGCTCTTATGGATTCAAGCTGTCTGGAGTCAATTGCAGGAACCCCCTTGTTTTTACTGAGGAATTCGGCAAGTTTCTCGGGCGTCAGGTAGCCCAGCTCGATCAGATTGGTTCCTATCTTTCCGCCGAATATGACCTGGTTTTTCAGCGCCTCTTCAAGCTGCGCTTCGGTGATCACCCGGGATTTTACCAGCATGCTGCCGACTTTCATCTGCATATTGCACTCTCTTGGAAAGAACTGATATTACCTGTGGCAATAGACAAAAAATCCGCCATTTATCTTCTTTGGCAGAGCGTTTATGGTGACTTTATATAGCTTGTCTGTATTGAGGACTGATTTTTCTTGGATGATTTGTCAACACCCAGAAATTTGAGGGTGGTGCCGCTAACTGTAATGGACGGGCCTGAGACAGCTGCAGTTGAGGTTATATCGGCTGTTGCCGATGTTGTTGTCGGGGTGTTGCCGTCAATTGTATAGTATACGGTCGTCGACTCGTTGGCAGTAAAGGTGACACCCGCAGGGAGAGAGCTGACATGGGTTGTGTAGTTACTGAGAAGCGGTGTGTCAGACACTTTTGCCGACACAGTTGGCGCTGTAGTATCCTCGGCCTTGGGGAACCATTCAAAGTCACTGCCGCAGGCGGCAATGGTAAACGAGATTACAGAGATTGCAATAATTCGGACTGGATTCATGGATTGTTCCTCTGAGCGCAATTTGTGACCAGTATATATCCTTTCCGGCATGTTCTGTCAAAGGCTCTTTTGCGGGGCAAACTCCTTGACCCATTCATCAAGGATCGCCACTTTTGTGGCACCGAAAAGAGCCAGACCCTCTCTTATCTGCTTCAGACTCTTTTCTGTTGAGAGCATATTCAGCTTTTTCGAAAAGAAAAGATCTGCAAAAGCAATTATTCTCTCCTCCGGACTCTTTGGTGTCATGTCACGCAAGGGGAGAGGGAGTCTCTGGGAGATAATGTCTTCAATAGTAAGACCTACCCCAATATGCCGCTCGCAGACAAGGGCATGCAGCGGAAACCCTTCTGCTTCGAGTATTTCGCGCCCGAGTACGCCATGGGACAAGTAGGGTGCCTGACCGGTGCAGTGCAGTCCGGGTGAGTCTGTCTGTGATACCCCTATGTCGTGAAGCATTGCTGCCTCGACAATAAAGTCTATGTCCAGATGGTTACTGCTTCTTCTGGCGAGCTCGACAGCTTTCCCGGCAACATGGCGGCTATGCTCCAGGATTATCGGCAGAGCTTCAGCAGTGAAATATTTCGCAAGGAGGAGTTCAGGATTCATGGATTTCAGTATGAAGCGGCCATGGTTGTCTGTCAAGTAATGGACGTTTTAGCTGGATATTCACGGCGTGAATGATAATATGCCTCTCTATCTTAATCAGGTGACGGAGTTAGTACATGACCATAATCAAGACTGTTGATTCCGGGACAATTATCCTTCCTGAAGAGCTTGCAGGCCAGTTGGGTCTTGTTCCAGGGTCTGCTCTTCAGGCAGAACTTGACAAGGATGGACGTCTCATCCTGACCCCTCTCAGAGAGAAAGAGGCCACCGGGACGCAGCTGCTCCCCCCCCTGATCAGGCAGAAAAGCCTCTCTACCGGTATCCAGCATGTCAAAGGGGTAGGCCCCAAACTTCTTGAGGCTTTCCAGCGACTTTCTGTAAATACTGTTGAGGATGCGCTCTATCTGCTCCCCCATCGATATGAGGATCGCCGCACTCTCAGCTCTGTAGCTGCTTTAAGGGGTGGACAGACCGAGGTTTTCGAAGCAATAGTACTCTCTGCAACAACATCAAGCACCAGGGGGGGGCGCAAACAGTACGAGGTTCTGGTCGGAGATGAAACCGGGACAGTTATTCTCAAATGGTTCAATTTCAATCAGCTCTGGATGAAAAAGGCGTGGCATGCCGGGAGACGTGGAATATTCACCGGAGAGGTGAGCCAGTTTGGCCATCGGAGGGAAATTCTTCACCCGGAAGTTGAATGGATCAGTGCTGAAGATGATATAGCTGCTGTCATGGCGCGTGACCCGGCAACCTACGGACGTATTGTGCCGGTCTATCCCTTGACCGAGGGTCTGCATCAAAAGACAATGCGCCATATCATGAAGCTGGTGGTAGATACTTTTGCAAAAGATGTTGATACGGTGATTGATCAGGAGATTTTCCGCCGTCATCATCTCATTCCTCTTGCAGATGCTCTTGCTGAAGCTCACTTCCCTTCTCCGGAAACTGATCTTGACGCCCTGAACCGTGGTGCGACACCCTCACGGCATACCCTGGTTTTTGACGAATTTTTCTTCCTAGAGCTTGGGCTTGCATTAAAACGTCGCGGCTTTACCATGCAGGAGGGGATTGCTTTCGAGGTTAATCACAAGTACACCCGGCCTCTTCTGAAAATGCTCCCTTTCACCCTGACCCATGCTCAAAGGCGTGTCCTTTCCGAGATCAAGGAGGATATGATGGCGCCGTTCCCGATGCACCGTCTGGTACAGGGGGATGTTGGGAGCGGCAAGACCATGGTTGCCCTGATGGCGGCACTTGTGGCAGTGGAGAACGGCTATCAGGCGGCATTCATGGCTCCGACAGAGATACTTGCGGAGCAGCACTATCTGAACATCCACGGATGGTGCGAGGCTCTCGGGGTAAAGACGCTTCTGCTTACCTCGACACATAAGGGGAAAGAGCGTGAAGCGCTGCTGGCCGAGGTGCAGAGCGGCGCGGCTCAGATTATTATCGGCACTCATGCCGTAATTCAGGACAAGGTTGAATTTAATCGTCTGGGCTTGGGGATTATTGATGAACAGCATCGTTTTGGTGTGCTGCAACGAGGGGTTCTCAGGAAAAAAGGGGAGAATCCGGATATTCTGGTCATGACAGCAACACCGATACCGCGAACCCTGGCAATGACGGTTTTCGGTGATCTTTCACTTTCTGTAATCGATGAGCTTCCGCCTGGCCGCTCTCCGGTACAGACACGGGTATATGCCGAGAAAAAGCGTAATCAGGTCTACGATTTCATCAGGGGAGAGGTCGCTTCCGGGCGGCAGGTCTATATCATATGCCCGTTGGTGGAGGAGAGCGAAAAATCGGAATTAAAGGCTGCAACACAGATGGCTGAAGAGCTGCAGCTCTCTGCTTTTCCGCAATTTCGTGTCGGTCTTCTGCATGGTCGGCTGAAACCCGAGGAGAAGGAGGCAGTCATGGCCTCATTCAAGGCGAACGAGATACATATCCTGGTCGCCACTACAGTAATCGAGGTAGGTATAGACGTGCCGAATGCGACAGTCATGCTTGTAGAGCATGCCGAGAGGTTTGGCCTTTCACAGCTGCACCAGCTTCGTGGAAGGGTAGGGCGGGGGAATCATCTCTCACACTGCTTCCTTATCGCTTCTGACCGTCTTTCCGAAGATGGCGTCAAACGCCTCAGAGTCATGGAGGCGACCTGCGACGGGTTCAAGATAGCTGAGGCCGATCTTGAGATACGTGGGCCGGGCGATTTTCTTGGCACGCGCCAGGCAGGTCTGCCGGATTTCAGGGTGGCCAGTATTCTGAAGGACGGACGCATTCTGGAAGAGGCGAAGCGGGAAGCGTTTACCCTGATAGAGCGCGATCCTGAGCTGAGCCTCCCTGAGCATCAGCGATTGAAAGAGGAGATGGTGAAGAGGTGGGGGGGGAGGCTGGAGTTGGCCGGGGTTGCTTAGGAGGCAGGTTGAGGTTAAGGTTAAGGTTGAGGTTAAGGTTGAGGTGTCATGCTTTATCAACTTGAAAAATATGCGCAGAAACTCCTTGCCGACCGTTCGGCTCTCTCTGGCCGAATTGCGGTTGCTGCAAAGGACGATCTGCTCATCTCCTGCGGCGAGCCGGAATTGGCGCTCCTTGCACAAAAGGTGCTGGAGCGTCTGAATGCCTTGAGTCTGGTCGTTGCTGCGCCATCTCTCCCTTTTGCCGACCTGCTGGTAGCCAGAGCAAAAGAGGGTGATAGTTGTATCGAGCCGCAGGATACCGAGACGCGCACCTATCTTCACGACATCCCCTTTATAAGGAGGGCTGAACTGTCTGTAGGACTGGAAGAGCAGCTGGCGCGGCTGCTGGGTAACCGCAAGGGGGTAATTGTCGAGGGTGTCGGCATCTTCGCAGTCGGAGGGGTGACCGTTGAGCAGGCTTATATCAACTACTCCTCAATATTTCACTCCACCTTTGTCAAATATCTGCAAGATCTCCTGCAGACCGGTTTCCTGCTTCCGGAAGAGCCTGCCCATTGCAGAAGGTTTTTCTCTGAGTGGCTTTTGCCGCTCAATGCCGATGGCTTGCTGTTTTATTCCGGGGAGCTGACAGAGCGTGAGGATATCCTGCAAGAGATAGCAACTGTGGGGCGCTACACAGTGGAACGGGGTCTGGTCGACTCTTTCTTCGGTAACATCTCCTGCCGCAGTGACGATATTATCTATATATCCCAGACAGCTGCCAGTCTTGATGCTCTTCCCGGCTGCATAGATCCGGTTCCGTTTGATAACTCCTCGACAGTCGGAATTACTGCCTCCAGTGAGCTTGCAGCGCATCGACGCATCTATGAAACCGGCAATGCCAGGGTGATACTGCATGGTCACCCGAAGTTTGCCGTTATCATGAGCATGCTTTGTGAAACTCCGGAGTGTAGCATTAAAGACTGCTGGCGAGACTGTCCGCATGTCAGGAACCTTGGAGGAACCCCTGTTGTTGCCGGTGAAATCGGAGCAGGGGGGCTGGCCAGGAGAGTTCCACCTGTCATAGCTTTGTCAGGAAGAGCTATTGTCTACGGACACGGGGTATTTACCACCGGAGAGAGAGGGTTTGCTGAACCATTCCGATCAATGGTGGAGGTGGAGAACTGGTGCAGAGGGGAGTATCGGCGACTCCTGGAGGAAAAGGTCGGGAGTATTTAGCTGTTCAGCGTCTTAAGCCGCCGTTGGCGACCCT
>JANNRW010000150.1:0-5509 GCA_031401815.1 Geobacteraceae bacterium
GAGTGGAGTATCCTCTTCCATCAGGTTCAAGGTCTCAAGAAAAACTCCGCCGGTACTCAGATTTATGGCGTAGTCAGACATTATCTGACTGGCATCCTTACCGAAATGGATCTGTAATCTGGCCGAATACCTGACTTGAGCCCGCTCCTGAAGCTTGAGGAATTTTCTGGCAGTTGCAATGAAATGTTCACGATTGATCGGCTTAAAAATAATATCGTCGCAACCGGCCAGCCTGCATCGCTCCAGATCCTCTTCCTTGCCACTGATTGTAACCATGACAACAGGTATTCCGGCAGTTACCGGATCAGCCTTGATTCTGCGGCAACATTCGTCGCCATTCATCTCTGGCATGTACAGATCCATGAACACAAGGTCGGGAAATACTGAAGTGACAACATCAAGAGCCTCTGTACCGCTACAGGCGGTTAACATGCTGAAATCTTCCCTGCGGAAAAAGGTTTTTTCAAGTTCCAGAAAAAACTGCGCATCATCAGCCAGCAAAATTGTCTTTCTGCTCATCCCCTGCCTCCCGGCACTGCAAATATCGTCAATCAGTTGTCAACAAATGTATCATCATGATTGAGTGCTTGCAACCCGGTGAAGAAATAAATGCCTTTCCCTGACAGCCCTTTTTAATAATGTCAGCAACTCCGGGTTTGGACTTTGCATTTAGCCTCCCCTCCCTGGACGGGTGGGGATTGAGGGGTGGGTGAAGGTGCCGTCATCGTAAAGCATGGCAAATTACCCCACCCCCTAACCCCCTCCCGCAAGGGGAGGGGGGACTTATAAGGCAACTGCAAATACCAAACCGGACACTACTGGAATAAAGTATGTTATTAATGTATGTTATTAATCACTTGCCGAATAAATTTTATTGGATACAATTTTGGCATAAGGTCTACTGAATTCGTACCGGAGGCATCCTTTTGGAAACAGCTCAGACTGAGAAGAAACTAACTGCTCTTTTTGTTGATGACGATAAAAGCCTGCTGGAGATGCTCCTGCTGCATTTCAACACAGATGAATACAAGGTTATTACTGCTGATAACGGAGCAGCAGCACTTGATTGCCTCTCCTGCACTGACATAGACATCGTATTGACGGATATCAGAATGCCTGGAATGGACGGACTTGATCTGGCAAGCAAAATCCATGAAAGGCACCCAGGTATGCCAGTGCTTATCATGACCGCATATTCTGAAATCGAAGTTGCTGTAAATGCGATCAAACGCGGTGCTTTCGATTTCATAATGAAGCCGCTCAATCTCGATTATCTTGCACATTCACTTCGCAAGGCAAAAATGTACTGCGAAATGAATGCCCTTGAGAAAAATTACAAACTTTCCCTGGAATCCGAAGTCAAGCGCAAGACTCTCGAACTGCGAGATCTCAACAAGGAGATAATTCACCGGCTGACCGTGGTAGCCGAGTACCGGGATACCGACACCGGCGGGCATATCATGAGGATAGGGCACTTTGCCGGCATCATGGCTGAAAAACTTGGCATGCCATCTGATTTCATTGAAAAGATTGTTCTTGCCAGCTCGCTCCATGATATCGGCAAGGTAGCGATTCCTGACAGTATCCTTCTGAAACCCGGAGCACTGACTACCGAGGAGTTTGTAACCATCAAGCATCATACTGATCTGGGCGCAAAAATGCTTTCCGGCTCTACTCACGGAATCATTCAGATGGCCGAGATCATAGCCTTGAATCACCATGAAAGATGGGACGGCACAGGATACCCGAACGGGCTGAAGGAGAATGAAACACCGCTTGAGGGGAGAATCGTAATGCTTGTAGATCAGTATGACGCTTTAAGGAGTAATCGTCCCTACAAGCCGGGCTTTGACCATGAGACTGCCTGCAAGATAATCCTTGAAGGGGACAACAGAACCATGCCTGATCACTTTGACCCGATGATACTAAATACTTTCAAAGCAGCACGAAAGCAGTTTGAAGCCATCTTCGAAAACCTTAAGGGTTGAACCAGTAAAAGCATTTAAACGCAGAGACGCCAAGACGCAGAGGAAAAACCATAAGATATAAAATTAGACATATCACCTGTTAGTACGACTCCGACACATAACCCCATCCCCCTCCTGACCTCCCCCTTGAAGGGGGAGGGATGTAGTCAAAGTCAGTCAAAATCCCCTCCCCTTCAGGGGGAGGGTTAGGGTGGGGGTGGGGTAAAGGTTGAAATGACGGAGTAGTATTAGTTGATGATGTTTTCTAAGGTTTTGATTTTCTTTGCGCCTCTGTGTCTCAGTGCCTCTGTGTTTCAACTGCCGTTTTTAGGTTCAATCCGCGTCATCCGCGTTCTATTGCCCTTACGATTGATCTTATTTCTGCCCGGCTTGCAGCGCCTGCTCGATATCCACAATTATATCTGCAACATCCTCCAGTCCCACTGAGAGTCTTATGAAATCAGCAGTAACTCCGGTTGAAACCTGCTCTTCTGCGCTCAACTGCTGATGTGTTGTTGATGCCGGATGAATGACAAGCGACTTAGCGTCGCCAATATTTGCAAGATGTGACAGAAGTTTGACACTGTCGATAAACTTCTTCCCTGCCTCCATCCCCCCCTTGATACCAAAACCGATAATCGCCCCTGCCCCTTTTGGCAGATACTTTTTTGCTCTCTCATTATCAGGGTGGCTGGCAAGACCTGGATAATTGACCCAGGTGACCAGAGGGTGCTCCTCAAGGAACTCTGCGACTTTCTGCGCATTTTCAACATGGCGCGGCATTCTGAGATGAAGCGTCTCAATCCCCTGAATGATCTGGAAGGAGTTGAATGGCGAGATGCAGGCACCAATGTCACGAAGGAGCGTAAGACGCATTTTCAGTATATAAGACAGATTGCCGAGCGCTTCCCAATAATTCAGGCCGTGATAAGAGGGGTCTGGCTCGGAGATTTCGGGGAATTTGCCATTATTCCAGGGGAATTTGCCGCCATCAACAACAGCGCCACCAATACTGGTGCCGTGACCGCCGATAAACTTGGTAAGAGAGTAGACAACAATGTCAGCACCATGGTCAAGCGGCCTGAACAGGTATGGAGTAGTCACTGTATTATCCACTACAAACGGAATCCCGGCATCATGGGCAACTTTTGCAATCGCTTCAAAATCGTCCACATTGTTCTTCGGATTTCCGACCGACTCCATATAGACCAGCCTGGTATCTGCATCAATTGCCTGCCTGACGCTTTCGGGATCAGCAGTATCAACAAATTTGACATTTATCCCGAGCTTGGGAAGGGTATAGTGGAAAAGATTGTAAGTTCCGCCGTAAAGAAAACAGGTAGAAACAATATTCTGTCCGGCCTGGGCAATATTTAAAATGGCATAAGTTGTTGCAGCCTGCCCGGAAGATACAGCCAGTGCGCCAACTCCTCCATCAAGCCCGGCAAGCCGCTGCTCCAGCACATCTGTGGTAGGATTCATCAGACGGGTATAAATATTACCGAACTCCTTGAGGCCGAAAAGGTTCGCTGCATGTTCGGAACTCTTGAACACATATGACGTTGTCTGGTAGATAGGTACAGCTCGCGACAGGGTCTGGGAATCTGGTGACTGGCCGGCATGCAGCGCAAGGGTATCAAACTGAAATTTCTGATCGGACATAATCATGGCTCCTTTTTATAAATGTTGGAGTAACCTTACTGAAACAGTGTGTATATGTCAACGCCTATTGTTGACTGATTCGGTTGTACATTACGGTATAATCCCGCAACCTTTCTGCGATTTCCGGTGTAAGCGCCCCTGGAGCCAGACGCCAACGCCAGTTGCCATCGGCAACGCCCGGAACATTCATCCTGGCAGAGCTGTCAAGCTCCAGGACATCCTGAAGCGGCACAATGGAATATCTGGCTACAGATCCAAGCGCAGCGCGTATCATCACATCAACAATATCTTCCGGAGAGCTGCGTAGATAAGCACAGACCATCTGCTGTTTAGATGCGTCAAGTGAATTGAACCAGCCACGGGTGGTATCATTATCATGAGTGCCGGTATAAACAACACAGCCAGGCTGATGATTATGCGGCAGATATGCATTTAATGGCCCCCCGTCAAAAGCAAACTGGAGAATTTTCATCCCCGGAAGATCAAATCGGTCGCGAAGAGCTTCAACTTCGTGAGTAATTATCCCGAGATCCTCAGCTATTATCGGCAAATAGCCGAGTGCCTCCTTGAGCTTCTCGAAAAAGTGCACCCCTGGCCCTTTGACCCACTCCCCTTTAACCGCTGTCTTCTCAGTGGCAGGTATCTCCCAACAAGCTTCAAACCCCCGGAAATGATCAATCCTGACAATATCGTACAGCGACAGGTCATTTTTGATTCTGGCGACCCACCAGCCATAGTTGTCAGAAGCAAGAGCCTGCCAGTCATAAAGCGGATTTCCCCAGCGCTGCCCTGTCTTGCTGAAGTAATCTGGGGGAACTCCCGCAACTACCAGAGGAATCCCTTTCTCATCCAGTCTGAACAGATGCTGATTGCACCAGACATCTACCGAATCCATTGCAACAAATATCGGCGCATCTCCGATAACAAGAATGCCGCGCTCATTAGCATAGCATTTCAGGGCTCGCCACTGCCTTGAAAACTGCCACTGCAGATATTTCTGAAAACCGATCTCTTTTCCGAGCTGTGCGGAAAACTCTTCACATGCTTCATGATTTCGTGCTCTTAGGCCATCTGGCCAGATGTTCCAGGGTTTCCCCCTGAAATGGAGCTTCAAGGCCATATACAGGGCATAATCATGGAGCCAGAAACTGTTGTTGCAGAAACTCCAGAACTCTTCCTTTCTGTGAATCGGCGCAGTAGCGAAAAATCTCTCCGCAGCTGCTCTCAACAGGGGCATCTTGAGCTCTTCAACAGCATGAAAATCAACATACTGAGCAGGAGGATCCGGCTCAGCATGGGTTTGGAGCAGATCCCCTTCAGCAGCCAGGATATTGAGATCTATCAGCAGCGGATTACCGGCAAAAGCGGAAAAACAGGAGTATGGTGAATTGCCTGCCCCTGGAGGCCCAAGAGGGAGTATCTGCCAGAGCGACTGACCGGCAGAAAGGAGGAAATCAACAAAACGGCGTGCCTCTTCACCAAAAGAGCCGATACCGCCGGTGCCGGGAAGCGATGTAGGATGGAGCAGGATGCCACTTTTTCGTTTATCCATTAATACGGCTCCGTTTGTGCTTTTTCCGGTAAGGATACGAAATTTGTAACTGTTCAGCACTATCAAAACTGAAACCAGAAACAAACCTTTTTACAGGGATGAACAGGATGGACAGGATGAAACCATAAAAACATTGAAGACTTTTCTTGTTTAACCCCAAAGAGCTATTGTCTTTATCCGCCTTGATCCCCTTTATCCCGGCAACTTCCGGTTTGGTCTTTGCATTTAGCCTCCCCTCCCTTGACGGGAGGGGATTGAGGGGTGGGTGAAGGTGCCGTCATCGTAAAGCATGGCAAATTACCCCACCCCCTAACCCCCTCCCGCAAGG
>JANNRW010000151.1:0-23358 GCA_031401815.1 Geobacteraceae bacterium
AAAACTGAAACTGGTAGCCTGAAACCAGAAAACCACAACAACCAAGGGGCATTGCTTATTTCACCCTTCAGGCTGTCTCACTAAGCCCGGCCACCTCATACCGCAGATTACCATATTGTTCTATACAAAACCGGGCATATAAAAAATGAAAAAATAGTGGTGTGATTGATGCGTTTATTGAAATTCTGAAGAAGGATTTGATCTAGAGTTTTTCTCTCTTTAACTCCCTTAATACCTTTAGAAAAAAGGTTCATAGCGTATGAGTGATGTTGTCATAAAAGTCGAAAACCTGAGCAAGAAATACATCATCTCCCACCAGGGGCAGGAGAAATACACAGCTCTGCGTGATGTGTTAGCTAATGGCGTCAGGAGCATGTTTAACCGTGGAATTGTTGATCCGTTGAAACGACTTTCCTCAAAATCAACTACTCAACAACTCAACGCTTCATCGATTCAACCTCTCAACGATTCAACAGAAGATTTCTACGCTCTTAAAGATATTTCCTTCGAGATCAAGCAGGGCGACCGGGTAGGCATAATCGGCCGTAATGGCGCCGGAAAGTCAACGTTATTGAAAATCCTCAGCCGGATTACGGAACCGACCAGCGGACGGATCGAGATCACCGGGCGGGTGGCAAGCCTTCTGGAGGTAGGAACCGGCTTTCATCCCGAGTTGACAGGGCGGGAGAACATCTTTCTGAACGGTGCAATCCTTGGGATGGGGAAAGTGGAGATAAATCGGAAGTTCGACGAGATTGTTGAATTTGCAGAGGTGGAGAGGTTTCTCGATACGCCGGTTAAACGTTACTCTTCGGGGATGTATGTGCGTTTGGCTTTTGCTGTTGCAGCACATCTTGAACCTGAAATTTTGATTGTCGATGAAGTGCTGGCTGTTGGGGATGCACAGTTTCAGAAGAAGTGTCTGGGGAAGATGGGAGAAGTTAGCAAGGAAGGACGGACAGTGTTGTTTGTCAGTCACAATATGGAGGCGATCCGCAGGCTCTGTAACAGAGGGATTCTGATGGAGAAGGGGCAGGTAGTCTCAGCAGGAAACACTGAATCAGTAATTAATGGTTACCTTGAAAGCGGGATTACAAATCAGTCCGAGTTCCTAATTGCTCCCCCCAAGGATCCAGATGTAAACGGTTTTGCCTACAAAATCATTGTTGAGGATTTTGAAGGTAGTCCGGCAAATGAAATCCTGATGGGGCAGCCGTGGCAGGTACGCATTTTGTTTAAAATCAATAAAAAAACCGAGCATTTCATAATCGGTTTGGGAATGCTGACAAATCTTAGTTTTCGAGTCAGAACCGTTTGGAGCAAACCTGTTACCCTTGAGCCAGGCGACTACCAGGCAATTTTTCGTGAAAATTCACTTCAGCTGACCACTGGAAGATATCTGCTACTAATTGGACTGTCTGCCCACGAGAGAACGTTCCACTATGTTGAGGATGCTGGATTTCTGAAGATAGCCGAATTTAGTGATGGTCTGGATATCCCGCGTGTAGATTGCGGTTTGATTCTTAATCAACTCCAGGTTGTGATAGAAAGATCTTCGAGTCAAAGATGACCTCAAACATTATGTTTCATGAAAACTATGAATGGATTCAGGAGAACTAAGTGATCCGCAAGTTTAAATTTGTGGGAGACTATTTAGAATTCAGGCATATGCAGAAGCGCTCTCACAGGGGCTTTTCATATTATTGGCACGACAGAACTCCATGTTTGAATGATGCCACTGCCCAGACCTGTTTTGATCGGCATTACATATATCATCCTGCATGGGCATCACGTATTATTGCCGGAATCAAGCCGGAATATCATATTGACATTTCGTCGACTCTGGGTTTCTGCTCCATGCTCTCTGCATTTATACCAGTGAAGTACTACGATTATCGTCCTGCTGATTTGCATTTAACCAACCTCACATCAGAAACAGCTGATTTGCTCAGACTTCCATTTGATAATGCAAGTGTAAAATCTTTATCCTGTATGCATGTAGTAGAGCATGTCGGGCTAGGTCGCTACGGCGATCCTCTCGATCCTGACGGGGATATAAAGGCCATAATTGAGTTGAAAAGAGTTATGGAAACAGGAGGGCATTTATTATTTGTTGTTCCTGTTGGCAGGCCAAAGATAATGTTTAATGCTCATCGCATATACTCATATGATCAAATAATCAGCTATTTCGATGGATATATGTTACGTCAATTTGCCCTGATTCCGGACAACCCTGTTGATGGCGGCATTATAGTCGATGCACCCAAAGAGTTGGCTGACAGCCAATCTTACGGATGTGGCTGCTTCTGGTTTACGCGGGAGACACCGTGATTACAGTCGGCACCCATAACGAACCAGCCCGTTACAAGTGGATAGAAAAAGCCCTTGGGCAAATACCGGCAGGCTCACGTATTCTTGACGCCGGTGCAGGCGAACTTGCTTTCAAGAAGTTCTGTGCTCATCTCGATTATGTGTCTCAAGATTTTGCCCAGTATGACGGTAGCGGGGACTTAAAGGGCTTGCAGAGAGGTGCGTGGGATCAGACAAAGCTGGATCTTGTTTGCGATATAACCGCGATACCCGAACCTGATGCTTCATTTGATGCCATCATCTGTATTGAAGTTTTTGAGCATCTTCCGGAACCGATACTGGCAATAAAAGAGTTTAGTCGCCTGTTGAAGCCAGGTGGTACACTGATTATTACGGCTCCGTTTTGCAGTCTTACCCATTTTGCCCCTTATCATTATTATTCCGGCTTTAACCGTTATTTCTTTGAAAAACATCTTGTAACGCACGGATTTGTAATCGAGGAGCTTGTACAAAATGGTAATTATTTCGAATACATTGCTCAGGAAGTCAGAAGATTGTCCAATGTTGCAGATACCTATTCAAACTGTTCATTGTCCAGGCTGGAGATGTTTGTGGTGAGACAATTCCTTAAGATACTGTCACGGTTGAGTCTTAGGGACATAAGGTCTGCCGAGTTACTTCATTTCGGATGTTTCGTGCTTGCCAGAAAAGAAATAGAAAGCAGTAAATGATTATTTGTGAGGAGAAATAGCGATGATTATCGTCCTGCTCAATGGTGGACTTGGTAATCAGATGTTCCAGTACGCCACTGCTCGACGTCTCGCTTTTTTTCATCAGACTGAATTAAAGCTGGATCTTTCGATTCTTGAAGGTTCGATGGCGGGGGGCACAAAGCGGGAATATGGGCTGCATCAACTGAACATACATGCGGGAATCGCAACAAAAAGAGAAATATCCGCCTTTACGAGGCACGAGCGCAACCGGATTGCAAGATACCTGTTCCGGGTTTGTCAGAATTTCAGTATCGCCAACTCTCTTCCTCAGGTTCTGCATCAGCGTTACTCCCACTTTGATCCAGCCATCCTTGAAGCACCTGATAACAGTTATCTGGATGGCTATTGGCAGTCGGAGCGGTATTTTGCCGATATTTCTGCATTGATCCGCACTGAATTCACTCTTAAAAAGCCGCTGCCTGCATCGCTGAAAAGAGTTGAGGAAGAGATTTTGTCCAAGAATTCCGTTTCCCTGCATATCCGGCGCGGTGATTATGTCAGCCGTAAAATAGTGAATGAAATCCATGGTGTGTGCAGTCCAGACTATTATCTGGAATCTGTAGACCGTGTCGCTGCGCAGATTACAGCCCCGCATTTTTTTATATTTTCAGACGATCCTGCATGGGTAACAGAACACTTCCGGATTCCTTATCCCATGAGTGTGATGGATCATTTCGCTGAGGCTCACGAAGATATCTATTTAATGAGCATCTGCAAGCATCACATTATAGCAAACAGCTCCTTCAGCTGGTGGGGGGCATGGCTGAGTGATAATCCGGGCAAGATAGTGTATGCGCCGCTCCATTGGTATAATAAATCCGAAGCTGATACGACTGACCTGATTCCCGATACATGGATCAGGGTGCCGTCATCTTTGACTGACTTGAGGAACTGATGCCATGCGCATGCTATTATATCCAATATGGAAAAAGGTCAGGAGCAGATGCATCAACCTGGTTCGAGAAGGTATAGACAGAACTTTCGACTCCAGAGGACTGAAGAATATCCCGGTCATCATCAACAACCGGAACAGGTTGACCTGTCTGAAGCAGCTTGTTTCATGGCTGGAACGTGCCGGTATGGAGAATATCTGTATTATTGACAATGACTCTGCCTACCCCCCCTTACTGGAGTATTACCGGAGTATTAGTCATCGGGTTGAGTATCTCGGCAGGAACCTTGGTTTTACCGCACTATGGGATAGCCAGATATACAATGAGTTCCGCTATTCATATTATATCTATACAGATCCCGACGTTGTTCCGGTTGCTGCCTGCCCCCATGACTTCATTGAGCACCTGTTCCAAATTTTGAAGAGACATCCGGAGATTGAAAAGGTCGGGATGGGGCTCAAAATTGATGATCTGCCGGATCATTATGCTCACAAGCAGGAAGTAATAACCAGTGAGCGCAAATTCTGGGAGAATGAGATAGAAAAGGATCTTTTTGATGCAGCGGTGGATACAACCCTTGCACTGTACAGACCGCTGGCCAAGGGGCCATCATGGGCATGCAGAGCCTATAGAACAGGCGGAAATTATCAGCTGCACCATCTGCCATGGTATGAAGATTCTGAGAACCTGGATGATGAAACTCTTTATTATTTCAAAAATGTTAAGCCATTTACCTCAAGATGGTCAGAAAAAAAGTTCCATCATGAACTTTACTGAGATGCCATGAGATATAAAATATCCGTAATTTTACCGATGTTTAATGCAGAACCTTATATTGAAGAGTCGGTGCAGAGTATTCTGAATCAGACATTTGAAGATTTTGAGTTACTGGTTATTGATGACGGTTCAACAGATAATTCGCTTGAAATTGTAGAGAGTATCCCCGATCCACGGATCAGAATTATCCGTAATGAGGTCAACAAGGGTTTGATCTACTCGCTGAATCTTGGAGTCAAGTTAGCGGAGGGAGAGTATATAGCCCGGATGGACGCAGATGATATTTCCACTCCGGATCGTTTTGCCAAACAGGTCAGTTTTCTGGATAATAATCCTAACGTGGGGATCGTTGGTTCGAATTTCAGGTTTTTCGATGCAACGGATGGAGTTCATGTTCACCCTGAAAAATCACAGGATATTATTGACTCCTTGCTGATGGTTGGATGTGTAATCGGGCACCCGACGGTTATGGTCAGAAAGAGGATTTTAGATAAAGTTGAAGGGCCTTATGAGCCAGAATATAAATTTGCCGAAGATTACAGACTCTGGAGCCGCTTTATTGGAAAAACCGAATTTCACAATATTCAAGAAATATTATTAAATTACAGGATTCATGACGGGCAGGTAAGTACAATCCATAATGAAGGTCAGAACAGCAAGATAATTACGATTAAAACGGATATTCTCAAAGAGATTTACGATGTTGAAAATAATGATGATAATAACGATGCATTACAAATATTAACCGGATATGGAACGTCTGATATGTTTGGTAATGTACGTGTAGCTATGAATTTATTTTCGAAAATAATCAGTTTAAACGGTGTGTTCAAAATATTCAGTAGCGGAAGACAAAAAATGTTTTTTATGAGTAATATAATTATGTACCTGCAAAAAAACAGAATCAAATTTTCCTGTATGGAATATTATTCATATTATTTTAGACTACTGACGTATCCAATGTCATTTATCATGGTTATGCTCAGATTATATGCAAACAGATAACAATCGCGTAGTTCAAATTTAGGCAGGAGGCAGGTGATATTGAATAAGGGAAGATCCAAAATCCTCTTCATAGAAGAAGTAAGCGGGATGGGAGGGTCAACTACCTGCCTTTCAAGTCTGGTTAAAGGACTTGCAGGTAAAGGATATGACTGCCGGATTGCTCTCTATTTCACTGATGACGAAATCGAAAAAAGCCTTTTTCCTGGTATAAAGACGTACCATCTTGAAAAGTATTTTGCCTGGTTTATTCGTTACTATCTTGTTGACAGGAAATCGCTCCCAAAGCATATGCAGTTTTTCAAAATAGTCCTTTGGGGGGCAATATTCCTGTTGGAAGCTCTTCGACGGATCATTCTGACATACTGGATAATAGTCAGTAACAGGATAGATATTGTTCACACCAACAACTCTCTTGGTCTTAACCTTTACAGTATTTATGCCGCAAAACTGGCAAACGTGCCCTGTGTCTGTCACATCCGGGGGTATGAATCTATAGGGGCTCTAAACAGGCGTTGCCCTGAGTTTGCCACGGCCATTATTACCATGTCGGAAAGTGTCAAATCAGCACTTGCTGAATCGCCTGAAATTCAAAAAATCAACGCTTCTGGAAAGATGCTGACAATATACGACGGTTTGTCTGAAGATGAGCTGGCTTATGAATATTCTGCAGAGGCTGGATTGCGTCAGGAGTATGGAATACCTGAAGAAAAGATGATGGTTGGAATGGTGGGAATGTTATCTGAATGGAAGGGGTTTCACCTGTTTCTGGAGGCTGCCGACGAGATTCTGCGTCAACGTGATGACATGGTTTTTTTTGTAATCGGAGACTCCATAACAATTAATGAAATCGATTACAAAAGATCTCTTTACGATCAGGTCAAGAAGTTGGGAATAGAGAAACAGGTATTTTTTACCGGGCTGATTATGGATACCCGGAGAGCTTTTGGTTCTCTTGATATAGTAGTGCATGCTTCCATTCATCCTGAACCCTTTGGGCGTGTCGTCATAGAAGCTATGGCAGCCTCAAAGCCTGTCATCGCGGCAAATGCAGGAGGTCCGGTCGAAATAATACGACATGGAGAGACCGGCCTGCTTTTTAAATCCGGAAATTCTCGCGACCTAGCTCATCATCTGATGTTGCTCGCTGGCGATCCTGCAATGCGAGACCGGATAGGGAGAAATGGTCGGGTGCATGTTGAAAACAGCTTCTGTATGAACAGGACATGCGCCGAAGTTGAGCAGATATATAACCGGATATTGCTTACAGGGCACGCAGCGTGAGTTTTATGACAAATATTTACTCTGAAAGTAATCATGAAAACTCAGTCGCGGTTAATTCACTTATACTTCTTGTCGTGGTTTATATCGGTCGGATTCAGGAGCTTATTCCTGGCGCAGAGGAGTTGTATATTGGCAAGATTGCTGTTGGTCTCAGCATCCTCCTTTTTCTGATTACGCCACGAACAGGGAGTAGTTCCATTTTATCCTCACCCTTGGCAAGATATGTTTTTGTAATCTTCATGTTCATGGTCATCTCAATCCCCTTCAGTGTCTGGCCTACTGCCAGCATGGACTTTGTAACCATGTCTTTCATAAAAACACTTATTTTCTTTCTCCTGTTAATAAGCCTTGTCGAGAGTGTGGCCGGGCTTGAAAAGATCGCCTGGAGTTTTATCTTCTCAGGCGCAATACTGAGTATTGCACTCCTTATTAAAAGCGGGGATGGCCGACTGACAGCGAGCAGTACCTATGACCCCAATGACCTTGCATTTGCTCTGGTCATCATACTTCCGCTCGCCTATTTTCTTATGCAAAACAGAAGCGGGATCTTGAAGATAATACTTGCAGGATCTATTGCTTTGATGCTTCTGGCTTTTATCGCAACTGCTTCGAGAGGGGGATTTCTGGGGTTGATAGCCATTTGTCTGGGGATATTTTACAAATCGGGCAGAAAGCTCCATCGGGCTGTCTTGCCGTTTTTGGCAGCTGGTATACTGATGAGTGCGTTTACACCAACCTCTTTCTGGGATCGGATGTCTACCATTACAACGCTTGAGCAGGATTACAATATCCAGAGTCAGACCGGCAGGATCGAAATCTGGAAACGTGGCATCAAGATGATGCTTTCAAATCCGCTACTGGGAGTCGGCGTTTCGGGATTTGGTACGGCAGAAGGGACAATCGGAGGCATGAAAGCCCGTATGGTTGCCCATAACTCCTTTGTGCAAATTGGAGCTGAACTGGGTGTCATAGTTTTTGTACTGTTCATAAAACTGCTTTATGGTTCGATACAAAGGCTCAGGAAATATCGACAGGAGGAGGTCCTAGGAGGGGTGCCACGATGGCTGCTTGATGGGGTTGAAGTCGGCTTTTACGGCTATATCGTTGCAGGTTTTTTTCTTTCTCAAGCATATTCATCGATATTATATCTGCTGGTAGCAATGACGATCATCTGCGGAAAAATTCAGGCAAGACACGACCAGAATCCGTATAAAGCGTTTCCTTCTACAAGTTAATGGGATCTGAGTATGCTTGAAAATAGAGACTTTATAGTGTTTTCAGACGAATGGGGGCGCCATCCTTTCAGTTGTCAGCACATCATGTCACGCTTTCTTCCGGAAAACAGGCTGCTCTGGGTCAATACCATAGGTATGAGAAATCCTAACCTGACACTCTATGATTTGAAGCGAAGTTTTGAAAAAATTTGCAGCTGGATTAACGTAAAAAAGACGCCTGCATTGCAGCAGATCGAAAATCTGACAGTAATCAGGCCTGTCGTGACCCCCTATAATAATTTTGCTCCTGTTCGCGCTATGAACAGGCAGTCAGTAATCAGATCGGTCAGAGCTGCCATGTCGAAATTGGGTATGCAGCATCCCATACTGATTACTACCCTGCCAAACTCAGTCGATTATGTCGGATCATTCGATGAAATTTGTTCCATCTACTACTGTGTGGATGACTTCACACAGTGGCCGGGACTCGACCATCGATTTGTGGAGCAAATGGAAGAGCAGCTTATGGCAAAGGTTGATCTTGTGTGTGCCACTGCTGACGAATTGTGCCGCAAAAAAACACGAAACGGGAAAGTCCCACTGCTGCTTCCCCATGGTGTTGATTATGATCATTTTGCCTCTGATACGCCCGTCCCTGATTCCCTTTACCCAGCCATGCCCCGACCGATCATCGGTTTTTTCGGGGCTATCAGCCCCTGGCTTGATTTTGACTTGCTCTACAACCTTATTCATTCCCGTCCGGAGTGGTCATTCGTCTTTATAGGCCCGGCGGATGTTGATATGAGCCGCCTGATCGTACTCCCAAATTTCCATTACCTTGGCAAAATCCCCTATCAGCAGCTCCCAGGTTATGCAGCATCCTTTGATGTGGCGCTGATACCTTTCCTGGTCAATGAACTGACAATAAGCGTTAATCCGCTCAAGCTGATGGAATATCTGGCCTGTGGCTTGCCGGTTGTATCAACCAGTCTGCCAGAAGTGGCGAAATATCGTGATATTGTCTATCTCGCCGACAGTGCTGAAGAGTTTGCTGCACTGATCAAGCGTGCCTTGGCGGAGAACTCGGATTCGCTACGACAACGTCGCCGGTTTACAGCGCGGAGTAAATCATGGGATGTGGTTGCGGAAAACTTTAGCAGGATGATAGAAAGGGTACAAGGATAAGGGGCAAGATAACTTATCCCGTATTTACCAGTAACGTCTAGTAATTTTACTAGACCTGTCTTCCAAAATTATATATGCTTCTATTATGATCATTTACGAACGCCCATTTGTCGCACTACTCGAAAAGCGCCTTACGACAGAACTGCCATTAATCCAGGTGCTGCTTGGTCCCAGACAGGTGGGAAAAACCACCGGTGTGCGGCAGCTGCTGGCACGTTATCCCTACCAAAGCCACTATGCAAACGGCGATGACCTGCTGTCAGCTGATCGAACCTGGCTGCTTGAGCAGTGGCAGAAAGCGCGGCTGATGGGAGAAGGGACACTTCTTGTCATTGATGAAATCCAGAAAATTCCCAACTGGTCAGAAATCCTCAAATCATTGTGGGACACTAATCCCAGGGCATTGCGAGTTGTTGTTCTCGGTTCAAGCTCGTTGCTCCTGCAGACAGGATTAACGGAAAGCCTTGCCGGCCGGTTTGAAATGATCCGTATTTATCACTGGACGTATTCTGAGTTGAAGCAGGCGTTCGGATATGATCTGGAGCGGTTTTTGACGTACGGCGGGTACCCGGGCTCTGTATCGTATGAAAACGAATTTAACCGTTGGTATGCTTATCTGAAAGATTCGATAGTTGAAGCGGTAATCGGCAAAGACATTTTGATGAATCGGAAGGTTGGCAACCCGGCGCTGTTCAGACAGGCATTTGAAATCATCTGCCGGTATCCGGCTCAGGAGATCAGCTATACCAAGCTGCTCGGGCAGTTGCAGGACAAGGGTAACACAGATCTCATCAAATATTATATTGAACTGTACGCTGGTGCATTCCTGATTCAGTCTCTGGAGAAATATTCCGCCAAAGGCTGGCTGACACGATCTTCCAGTCCGAAAATCCTGTTATCATGTCCAGCTCTGTATACCATGACAGAGGGGCCGCGTGTTCTTGAAGATCCTGACAGGCGAGGCCGGGTGTTTGAGCTTGCGGTCGGAGCCGAATTGCAACAGCAGACCGGAGAGCTGTATTACTGGCGTGAGAGCAATGTGGAGGTTGATTTTGTCTATCGGTATCAGGGAAAACTCTTTGCAATTGAAGTAAAGTCCGGCAGAAAGAAGTCAAAAAAAGGTCTTGAAGCATTTGCCAGGCATTTCCCCCATGCGCATCCTGTTGTTATAACCATGGAAAATTTTCCTCTGTTTTCGGAAAACCCGACCAATTTTCTGTCACAGCTTATATGAGCCAATGTTTAACTGAAGGTGGAAATTGAATCAACCAATACTCAAACAAGGAAAATCCGGGTAAAAACAATCAAAATGAAAGCCACAGATCAGACCATTATCATGCATGTCATTCTCTCTCTGGAAATCGGAGGGATGGAGCAGGTAGCAGCTGATCTGGTGAGAAATCTTGACAAGAGCAGATTCAAACCGGTTGTCGTCTGCATCAATGAACTTGGTTCGCTTGGTGAGGAGCTGCTGGCAGAGGGCTTTACTGTAATCAGACTGAAGCGGATGATCCCGATTCTTTCATTCCTTTTTCCCTTTGAGCTGATCAAGGTCATAAGGAGATATAGACCAGATGTCATACATGTCCATTGCGGATGCTGGCACAAGGCTGCAATGGCAGGATGGCTGACTGGTGTCAATAACATCATCTACACGGATCATGGCAGGCTCTTTCCCGATAGTTGGAAGACGATTCTACTGGATCGTATATTCAGCAGGGTAACGCACCATATCGTTGCCGTTTCGGAATCTATAGCCGATTACCTGCACGGTGTTGTTGGCCTCGACCGACAGAAGATAAGTGTGATTATCAATGGAATTGATGTTTTCAGATTCAAGTCGTCGAGCAGATCGATACCTGTATTGGCACAGCGGATCGGTATAATTGCCCGTCTGGCTCCGGTAAAAGATATTGGCACTCTGATTAAAGCCATGCAACTTGTTATTGGGGCGTGTCCGGATAGCCATCTTGAGGTGGTGGGTGATGGTCAGGAACGTGCCATGCTGGAAAAAGTGACACAAAACCTAGACATTGCTTCTTCAGTGACATTCCACGGATTCAGAAGAGATATTCCTGAAGTTCTACGTGAAATCGATATCTTTGTATTAAGTTCGCTAAGCGAAGGGACATCAATAACACTACTGGAAGCCATGGCCTCCGGCAAACCGGTTGTGGTCAGCAATGTGGGGGGGAACCCTGCAATTGTCGAACATGGCCTGAACGGATTTCTCGTGCCTTCAGGAGATCATGTCGCCATGGCTGCAGCTATAATAAGACTTCTGTCAGATGGAGATCTGCGAAAAAGGATGAGCGAAGCTAACGTCAGGGTCGTAGAACAACGCTATAGTCTTCGTACCATGACAGAGCAGTACGAAAAGCTCTATACTGTTTCATGATATCGAAACAGGAACGCGTAAACGGGGAATCAACCTATTATTATTCCTGAAAAAAGATCACTCTGGAAGTGATACCGTATGAAAAACACGGGATACGAAATGAAGCAACTTGACCGAATCGGGCGGCATGTCCTGGTATTGGAGGCGGCAACTTTCTGCAGTCTGGCTGTTATCCGTTCGATGGGGAGAGCCGGTTACAACGTGCATGCTGCCTCGTGCAATCCCTAGGCAGACGGGTTTTCTGAGGCCTTTGCCAAAAGTTACTGCCTGCATCAATGGAGATCTGGCAATCGAGGCGGCAGAAGCGGCAGCTATCCGTGTTGGTATTGACATGAGCGCTCATCGAGCAACCGCCAGAGAATCTTTTACAATGCAAGCTCGTGATTTGGTGATAGTGATGGAACCGGAACAGGCAAAACGACTTGTTGATGATTTTCCCGATGGAGTACAGTGCTCATTACTCGGGCTCTGGAGCCGACCTTGTAGACCTCATGTAGAAGACCCATACGGGCTTCCTGATATTTATTTTGACACTTATTTCGCACTAATTTCATCAGCAGTAGCAAGTTTCTCAATTCATATAAAGGAGCACTTCTTTGCCAAGCTTGATTAAAAAGTTTCGTTTCAGGACAAACTGGCTGCTGGCAAAGCTTGCGTTGAGGACGGGGTTTAACCTAAGCAAGCCCACTTATATCTGCGCCAAGATGACCATGCGTTGCAATTCCAGATGTATTCACTGCGATATCTGGAAGATTGATTACGCTGAAAAGGAGATGTCAACCGGACAATGGTTAAAGGCTCTTGACGGGCTGCATGACTGGCTTGGTGATTTCCCTATGATTTTTACCGGCGGAGAAGCTTTGCTGCGCCCTGATATGATAACAATTCTGCGGCATGCATCTGAACAAGGCATTGAAGTTAAGCTGCTGACAAACGGATTGATGGTCGATGATGAGCTGGCTTATCAGATTGTCACATCCGGAGTCTCAGAGGTCACCCTCTCCTACGACGGTGTAAATAGATCTACACATGACCTGTTTCGGGGTGGTGAAGGATTTCATGCTGCCACTTCAGCGGCTATTGCAGCTTTTGCACGACTCCGGCAGACGTTGAATCCCAGATTCAGGATTATTCTGAAAACAGTCATAAGCCGGAATAACCTTTCCGAACTGGCCGACATAGCCTGTTTTGCGGAGAGCAATTCAGTGAGAGTCCGTTTCCAGCCGATTGAAGAAAATTATGCAGCAACTCCTGATTCGAATTGGTATTTGAAAAGCGATTTATGGATAGAAGATATTGAACTGTTAAAAGCACAGTTTGCGACATTGAAGGAGATGAAAATTGCCGGTGCTGCTATAGATAACTCTCTTGGTGAACTTGACAGTTATGTAAGATATTTCGAACAACCGGAAGAACTGATGGCAGCTGTTCAGGCTCATGAAGTAGGTATTGGCCATGGCGGATGTTCTGCTGCGGTATCATCTTTTGTTATCTCCTCTAATGGTGATGTGCGGATGTGCTGGATGATGGAACCGATTGGCAATCTGACGATTCAGAGCCCACAAGAGATATGGTCAAAGAGGAGTAAATGCTGGCGTGAAAAATGCGGTTTTCGGTAGTCCTTTCGAAGGAGAACCGGCTCTCTATAGCTTAATTCCAGGAGCATTATGAATATTCTGGTTTTATCAGAAATACATCCGAATAAACTGGGCTCCATGGAAGAGTTCTGTCTTTTTCTTGCGCGGGAACTCTTTAGGAGGGGGCATCGCTGTTTTTTCGGATTTACCGGAGAGCCTGATCCGGTAGTAAGAAAAATGCTGGAAGAGGCTGGAGCTATAATTGCTGACGAACTTGTTGTCTCTGATTCTGCTCAAAAGGGAGGGCTGGCAAAAAGATCAGGAGGAATTCTACAGCTCTATAAATTCATAAAAAAGAAACGGATAGATCTCATACATTTGACTTTCTACTCTGTAACCAACCCTTATCTGGTTGGAGCATACTTCTCTTCAACAAAAATTGTCTTTACAGAGAAAATGTCTCTCGGGGTTCCGCAAAGAGGATCGGTAAAGCAGCTATTCTCAAAGATAATTCATGGATTTCTGACCAGAAGGATTTCAAGATATACGGGGATAACCGATTTTATCAGAAACAGGATGGAAATCAGTCATCATGTTTTTCCTCCCCAATCTTTAACTATTTATAACGGCGTAAATTTAAACAGATTCGTCGATTCAGACAGGGCTGCAGCAAGGCTGCGTCTTGACATCCCGGCTGACAGTAAAATTGTCCTCGCGGTTGCGGCGCTGATTCCGGAAAAAGGCTTGCAGTTTCTGATCGAAGCAGTGGATATACTGGTTCACGAATATGAAATGTCAGATTTTTGTGCTGTTCTGGTAGGAGAAGGCAATTACCGGAGAGAGCTTGAGCAGAAGGTCGCTGATCTGGGCTTGGGAGGGCAGATCAGCTTCATGGGTATGCGGAGTGATGTTGCTGATTTCATCGCAGCTGCTGATCTGGTCACTGTCCCTTCTATATGGCAAGAGGCATTCGGATTCATAGTTGCCGAAGCAATGGCAAGTGCCAGGCCGGTCATTGCTTCAAGGGTTGGCGGTATCCCCGAGCTGATTGATGACGGTGTTACCGGGCTTCTCGTTGAACCGGGTGACAGCCGAGCCCTCGCCGCCGGGATGGCGGCTATCCTGTCGGATACGGATTTTGCAAGACGTCTGGCTGACAAGGCTCTTCAGAAGTGTCGCAATCAGTTCAACCTTGCAGAAATAGTAATTGAATATGTTAACCTCTTCGAGAGGGTCTTGCGGCAATGATTGATATAATGGGAAGCCGAAATCAGAACTACTCACCTGTTGTCGTGATACCGGTGTATAAGCAGGAAATCAGTCATACAGAACTTCTGTCATTGATGCAATGCCTGTCTCTCTTCACAGACTACCGAGTTTGCCTGGTTGGGCCGGAGTCACTTGACTACAGCTGTTTTTTGACTATCTCGGATCAGTTGCAAGTTGAAAAATTCCCTGACAGATATTTTGTTTCACTCGGAGCATACAGCGCGTTGCTCCTTGCTGAAGAGTATTACTCAAGGTTTGCAGAACATGACTATATGCTGATCTGCCAGCTCGACGCATTCGCTTTTACCAATCAGCTCGAATACTGGTGCGGAAAAGGTTATGACTATATAGGCGCACCCTGGCGTGACGACTCCGGCAATCTGTCAGGGGTCGGGAATGGCGGATTTTCTCTGCGCAGAATAGCAGCATGCTTGCAGGTACTGCAATCCACTTCCAGGGAAAATCCTGAAGAGTACTGGGATTATCTCCGGCAGAATACCTCTACTTTGCAGTGCCTGGTGAGGTATCCTGTTAAAATAATTAAGCATATGGGCATCGGTACTGATCTTAAAAGTTTTTTGCGTAAATATATTCGGAAAGAGTGCCCGGAAGACAGATTCTGGGGTATACATGCACGCAGGTTTCTGGCTGATTTTATTGTTGCACCGACTGAAGAAGCCATTCGGTTTTCAGTTGAAGCAGGGCTAGAGGATTGCATGGATATCTATAGTGAGACCCCGCCATTCGGATGTCACCGGGAATGGTATCTGGAAATGCTCCTTAATTATATTAATTCGGAACTTGAGCCTGCAACCGACTATGAGAAGCAGGTCTGGAGAGTTGCGAAAATTGCAGGGATAGAGAGAAAAAAGAGTAGCATAGCCTCAGCAGAAACCTGGGAATAATTAATACCGTGGTGACAGGCTTAAATGACAATATCGCGATTCGCTAAAATCTTTAATAATCTTAACCGTATTGGCGAAGTGTATGACTGTCTTCGCACGACAAAACAATGGATCCCTTTGACATTAGCTTATATTGGTATTTGTAGCCTCACTTATCCATACAAGGTCTTTTTAAATAACAATTCTTGCATTACGCTGACAGATTTTTTTGATCTTACTACTTTCTGGTCTATTTTTTTTGGTAATGCGTACCCTGTCTGCGCTTCAGATAAAGTCATTGTAGATGCGGGTGCCAACTTTGGGGCATTTACTTTATTTGCATCAAGAGCTGCGAGAGAAGCCAGAATAATTGCGATTGAACCGTTTCCTGCAACATTTACAAGACTATTATCCACAATATGTGACAACTATCTGTCAGAGAGAGTCTTGCCTGTTCAGGCGGGATTGGGGAAGGAATCTTGTACAGCTCAAATGATTTCAATCGATCAGCCGAGTCAATTCAGATCCATAGAATATACTCATTCAGCTCAAAATGTTTTATCAGTGAATGTTTTGACTCTTGGCGATGTATTTCATAATACAGGGATAGAAAAGGTTGATCTTCTGAAAATGGATATAGAGGGGGGCGAGTACAAGAGCTTGCTCTTTGCAGATCCTGATACATTGAACAGGATAGATAGAATATGTCTGGAATATCACCCGGTATCCCAAAACGATTCTTGCACGACAAATGAATTATTTGTTCACCTGCAAGAATCTGGATTTCAGATGTCATTTTATCGCAATGATGGAAACGGTTATGGAATTATACATTTTGACCGCAAATGTTTTGGCAAGTAAAACAAATGAATTTGGTTTCTGAAATGTACCGAGGTTGTATATGGATAGCCGACTGCAATACCCTTTCAACCCACATGAACTGCTTCGTAAAAAGAAAGCTATTCGCCGGGCTCTGCTTGATCAGGGGGAGTTTGAGGAGAAGCGGATTGCCATACTGGGTGGATCGACCAGTGCGGAGATCAGGGATATGCTGGAGCTGTTCCTTTTAAATGTAGGGATCAGGCCGGTTTTTTACGAATCCGAATACAACAGATTTTACGAAGACGCTGTTTTTGACAATCCACAGCTCGACCAGTTTGCTCCGGAAATAGTTTATATTCACACCACCACCGTAAACATCCGTCATTCACCCTCTCTTAGTGCAACTCCGCAGGAAGCTGACGAAGCTCTACAGCAGGAGTTCGGTCGTTTCAGGAGCGTATGGGAGCAGCTCTCGGCAAAATACAGCTGCTCAATCATTCAGAACAATTTTGAACCCCCCCATTGCCGCATCCTGGGGAATCTGGATTGTTATGACCATCGCGGACTTACCCGGTTCATATCGGAGTTGAACCGATTATTCAGTGAAGCTGCCAGTAACAGCAAAAACCTTTATATCAATGACATCAACTACCTCTCTGCCTGGTTCGGGCTGGAGCGCTGGTACGACAAGCAGTTCTGGTATTCATATAAATATGCAATGAACTGTGAGGCAATCCCATTACTGGCACACAGTGTCGCCGCGATTGTAAGGGCGCTTTACGGAAAGTCCGGAAAATGTCTGGTGCTGGATCTGGACAATACGCTCTGGGGCGGGGTTATAGGAGATGAAGGGCTCGGCGGTATCCGAATCGGTAGCGAATCGGCTGAGGCGGAAGCCTATTCCGGGTTCCAGCAGTATGTCAAAGGGCTTAACGAGCGTGGGATTCTTCTGGCGGTAAGTTCAAAAAACGAGACTGATGCTGCAAAGGAGGGATTTTCACATCAGGACAGCATCCTGAGCCTCACGGATTTTTCTTCATTTCGGGCTAATTGGGAGCCAAAATCGGAAAATGTGCGAGAGATTGCAAAGGAGCTCAATATCGGGATAGACAGTCTGGTTTTTGTTGACGATAACCCGGTTGAACGGGAGCTTGTCCGAAGCCAGGAGCCAGAGGTTACTGTCCCTGAGATGGGTGATAATATTGCCGGATACATCAACCTGCTGGACAAGGGCTTATATTTTGAAACAGTCTCACTTTCAGGTGATGATCTCCAAAGGGGTAGTTTTTATGCAAGCAGCAGAGCGCTTGCATCTGAAGAAAAGAAGTTTGCCACATATGATGATTTTCTCTCTTCTCTTCATATGACAGCTGAAATCAGGCCATTTTCCCCTGATTATCTTGACCGTATAACCCAGCTTGTCAACAAGACTAATCAGTTCAACCTTACAACCAGAAGGTATTCAATAGCCGAAATCGCCGCAATTTCCCTGGACAGCAACTACATTACCCTTTATGGCCGACTCCGGGACAAATTCGGCGACCATGGTCTGATTTCGGTTATTATCGGTAGGCAGGATAAAGACAGGTTGCACATTGAGACCTGGCTCATGAGCTGCAGGGTGCTCAAGCGGAGTATGGAAACAGCCATGTTTGACGCCCTTTCCAGATCTGCCCGGATGAAGGGGATTAACTCCCTTTTGGGCTATTACATTCCAACTCCGAAAAATGGTATGGTGTGCAATCACTACCGGAACATGGGCTTTGAATCTGTTGAAAACAGTGAAGACGGGGCAACTTTCTGGCAATTTGATCTGAATGATGCATTGAAAAACAGTATATTTTTTATCGAGGTGGAATCATGATCAGCGAAGAGATGATACTGGATAAATTTACCCAGATCTTGAGAGATGTACTTGATAACGACACTGTCGAAGTGTCTCGGGAAACAACAGCTGCAGATTATCCTGACTGGGATTCGCTGGCTCATATCAATATAATTGTAGCTATTGAAAACCAGTTTGGAATCAAGTTCAATCTGACCGAAATGAAAGGGTTTCATACAGTCGGGGATATGCTGGACAGGATAAAGAGCAAAATCAGGAGTTGACATAAACAGGAGCTGAAAACCGCCTGACTTCAAATCATGATCTGCTTAGTCAGATACTTTTTCGGAGGGAGAAAACTTTGAGCATAAGAAGCTTTATCGAAAAGATCAAACGGCGTGAAACTCCATTTTATGATCGTCTCTACCGGATACTGAAATCAATTGCAGTAGTCGACATTCCGGTTTTTCGCCCGCTGGCGAAAATTCTTTATGCCGAAAGGGTGTTTCGCCTTTCTGCCTGGGAATGGCTGGTTCAGAATTTATATTATATTCCGATGTTTAAAGGCCAATGCCGGAGTTACGGAAAGAATTTGAAGATATATGGCGGCATACCTCAAATATGGGGAGATCTCAGAATACATATCGGTGACAACTGTGTCCTTCATGGGACAACAACCCTGGTAGGGGCAAAGGTTTTTGATGCGCCAACCCTTGCCATAGGTGATAACTCATATCTTGGTTATGCGCTCACTATCACGGTTGGCGCTGATATTTCCATAGGAAGTGGTGCCCTGATTGGTGATAACGTAAACATTATCAGTTACGAATCTCACCCTGCAAATCCGGAGGAGAGGCACAAAACCCCCTCAAGAGAGAGTGGAAAGCCGATAATAATTGAGGATAACGTTCAGATAGGTTCAAAGTCATCAATCATGAAAGGGGTTACGATCGGGAAAAACTCGGTAGTGGCAAACAGTAGTCTGGTTATTCAGAAAGTGCCTCCGGACTCATTGGTCATGGGGAACCCGGCACGAGTTTTCCCTCTGTTTTACTGATTTGTAAACAACGACCATGAAAAATCGATATGGGAGAGTCTATTTTGAAGCTTCATCACTTCGGAATTGCAAGTCTTGACATCAATAAAACAGTTGAAGCGTTAAAGGCTATTTTACCTGTTACTACTGTTTCAGAGACTATTCATGATCCTGAACAGGATGCTGATATTTGCATGGTATATGCCGAGGGGAGTCTGCCAATTGAACTTATTTCCGGAGATGTAGTCCAGAGTTTTGTCAAGCGGGGTATTTTACTCTATCACACCTGCTGGGAGGTTCCGGATCTGGATAAGGCAATCGATAAAATGACTGCTCTTGGATATCATACTGTCTCGGAACCAAAAAAAGCAGCTCTTTTTGAAAAACGTCGTGTTGCGTTTTTGAGTACACCATTGGGTCTCATCGAACTGCTGGAAGCAGAAAACTCTCCCGAAGGCAATGGAACCTAGATGAATTCAGACTCGCAGGAACTGGAAAATACCCTCCGCAAACCTGACATTCACACCGAATGGGAAAACGCCTATCGTACTCCGGAAAATGCCCGGTATTATGATCTTGCCATCGAGTTTATCGCTTCGGAGCTTGAATCCTCCAGGGAGTTGACCCTGCTTGATGCCGGCTGCGGTATCTGTGATTATTCACTCCGTCTTGCAAGGCATAACTTTGCCATTACAGCTGTGGATTTTTCAGAGAGCGTACTGATAAATGCCGAAGCTAACGTGAGGGCTCACGGTTGTCAGGAGAAGATAACATTGCAGCGGGAGAATCTGCTCTCCTTGTCCTTTGCTGACGAGACTTTCGACTGCATTCTCTGCTGGGGGGTGCTCATGCATATCCCTGAGGTTGAGGTCGCCATGGCAGAGCTTGTCAGGGTTTTAAAGCCAGGCGGAAGACTGGTAATCAGCGAAGGGAACATGCATTCGCTTGAATCCCGCATTCTGCTACGGGTGAAGCGCATGCTTGGCAAGCTGAAGGAAGAGGTGGTCGAAACTAAATCAGGAATGGAGTACTGGGCTGAGAGCGCGTCAGGCAAACTGTTGTCCCGGCAGATCAATATACAGTGGTTGACAGGACGTTTTGCCGCTATGGGGCTATCTCTGGAAAAGCATGTTGCCGGACAGTTTACGGAACTTTACAGCAGGTTTTCATTGCAGGTTATCAGTAAGGCAATTCACGCCTTCAACCGCTTCTGGTTTAGCAAGATCAGGTTACCGGGGGCTGCTTTTGGCAATATTCTAATTTTCAGGAAGAAGTAATAATCAACTCTGAAATAAGCGAGGCCAATTGAAACTTAAAGTATTATCCATATTCGGCACCCGCCCCGAAGCCATCAAGATGGCTCCGGTGATCAGGGAGATGGCTCGCTATCCAGAGCGGTTCGACAGTCTGGTCTGCGTTACTGCCCAGCACCGGCAGATGCTTGACCAGGTGCTTGAGCTGTTCAACATCAGGCCGGATCACGATCTGGATATCATGACCCCTGGTCAGGATCTGTTCGATATAACCTGCAATGTTCTGCAAGGTGTGAAAAAGGTGCTTGAACAGATCAGGCCGGATATTGTTCTTGTGCATGGCGACACTACGACAACAATGGCTGCCTCTCTTGCTGCCTATTATTCCAGGATAAAGGTCGGACATGTTGAGGCAGGTCTCAGGACACAAAATCTATACTCTCCTTTCCCTGAGGAGATGAACCGGAAAGTGGCCGGAGTGCTTGCCAACTTCCATTTTGCGCCAACTGAAAATGCCCGGCAGAACCTGCTTCGTGAAGGGGTTGCAGGCGAAACGATCCATGTGACCGGAAATACCGTGGTTGATGCCCTTCTACAGATCTCCGGGCGAATTCAAAACGATGCTCCTCTCCGGCAACGTCTGGATGCAGAGTTTTCTTTCCTTCATGACGGTCGCCGCCTGATTCTTGTTACCGGACACCGCCGGGAGAATTTCGGTGGAGGATTTGAAGGTATATGTCAGGCGCTGGTCGCTCTTGCCCGAAAATATCCCGGGATTGACATTCTCTACCCGGTGCATCTAAATCCTAATGTTCAGGAGCCGGTGAGACGGATTCTCGGAGGATCAACACCAAACATCCACCTGGTTGAGCCGGTCGATTATCTCTCCTTTGTCTATCTGATGAATCGTTCATACTTCATCATAACCGATTCCGGCGGAGTTCAGGAAGAGGCTCCATCTTTGGGTAAGCCGGTGCTGGTTATGCGGGAAATTACGGAGCGACCGGAGGCGGTAATGGCCGGAACAGTGAAGCTTGTTGGGACAGACTGCGACAAAATCATGAGTGAGACGGCAAATCTCCTGGATGACCAGGTTGCATACAGGGAGATGGAGAATGCTCACAACCCCTATGGCGATGGCAGGGCGGCTGAGAGGATTGTTGAACTGCTGAGAAACTGTGGATAGTGAATTGTGAATAGTGAATGGTGGAAGGTGAATGGTGGATGGTGAAAAGTGAAGCCAGGAAGGTGAAAAAAGGGGTCTTTATCTATTGACATACTTGCTATCATAGCTCATGTTATAGTCATTGACAGTAGAGGGGGTGTCGTCGTATGCAGACTTTGACAACAATGGATTTGAGAAAAAACCTGGGTCATATTCTCGACACAATTTCTGAAAGTAACGAGTCAGTCATTATCTCCCGCGCCAATAAGCCGCTAGCTGTCATTATATCAATTGCCGAATACGAAGAAAAAGTCCAGAGAAAGAACCGTGCCCAGCGTCTTGAATCTCTGTCGAGATCCATGGATTCCTGGCGCGAGCGTAACCGCAATGCAACCAGCCAGGTTGATGTTGTCCAGGCTGTACGTGAGGTCAGGGTCGAAAGATGATAGTACTTGACTCTTCAGTGGCGCTCAAATGGATCTTTGCCAATGAGGAAGGAGCTGAGCAAGCCATTCGTCTGCGTGATGACCATGTTTCAGGTAAAAATGAAATTGCCGTGCCGACTCTGTTTTTTTATGAAATTGCCAATGTGCTTGCCACCAAGGTTCAACTCCAGCCAGAAGATTCTCGGGAAGCGTTTGAACTTATCAGTTCATTCGAGTTTGTAATCCATGATCTGGACAGTATTGATTATCTGGAGGCAATGAACCTTTCCATGCAATACAAACTCAGCGTCTATGATGCCTGTTATCATGTTCTTGCCAGCAGGCTCGGCTGTTGTTTCCTCACAGCGGATCGTAAATTCTGGGGAAAGGTAAAGGAGCTGAATGTTGCGGAGCTGTTAAGTGTCGGACAGGATCTGATATGATCGGGATTACTTATGAAATGTCGGATAACGTTGATAATTTTCTTTGGACTGATCGCTTCGTCTTGCTCATCATTGCCCACCCCGACTCTTTTCACCAAAGCTGACGCCATTGTCATTCTTTCAGGCAATTACCAGGAACGGGCACCTGTTGCTGCAAAGCTGTTAGCCGAAGGTTTTGCCAACAGGATCATCCTTACAAACGACGGAGTTTTCAGCAGCTGGTCTGCAAAGCATGATCGTAATCTTTATCAGATAGAGTGGGCAGAGGAAAAACTTCTCTCCCTTGGAGCAAGGCGGGAGCAGATTGTAAAACTGCCGGAATTTGTAGATTCGACAATGTCCGAGGCAGCTCTTGCAAGTCGTTATATCAAGAGAGAGGGATTTAAAAAGATAATTATCGTGACTTCTGAGTATCATGTCAGGCGTGCACTATGGTCTTTCGGGAAAGCTTTTGAGAATTATCCGGTTGAACTTATGATGTCTCCTGCCCCATCCTCTTCATCAGGGATCAAGATCATTGCCATTGAGTTCGCCAAGCTGATATACTATAAAGTCCGGTACGGCCTGATTTAACCTAAAAGCGTCAGTTGCGCCACAGAGACACGGAGACACAGAGAAACACACAGAGCTTTTTTGTATTCAAGGCATAACCATAAAGGCGAAACATCTATCCGTGGTGTTGGAATGATCATGTTTCTTGCTGAACTCAACGGTTTGAAATTCTGGTCCACCGACATCGGCAACGCATACCTTGAGTCCAATACAATGGAGAAGATCTACATTGTCGCAGGAAAAGAGTTTGCATGCGTCGGTCTTGAAGGGC
>JANNRW010000152.1:0-2326 GCA_031401815.1 Geobacteraceae bacterium
GGGGACAATTAGACGATGCTCCAGAACAGGACGCGATCCTTAATTGCCGCCTACCCTATAATTCGGCGCTTCCTTGGTTATCGTCACATCATGCACATGAGACTCCTTGAGACCCGCACCGGTAATTTTCATAAACTTGCCATTTTCCTGAAGATCTTTAAGTGAAGCACTTCCGGTATAACCCATCCCTGCACGGAGTCCGCCGATAAGCTGATGTATATTCGCCCCCAGAGGCCCCCTGAGCGGCACCATCCCTTCGATCCCCTCGGGGACGAGCTTGATATCGCTCTCCACATCAGACTGGAAGTACCGATCCTTGCTCCCCTCTTTCATAGCTCCGATGGAACCCATCCCGCGATAGCTCTTGTAGGTGCGCCCCTGATAGAGAACAGTATCGCCTGGCGACTCTTCGGTGCCGGCAAACAGCGAGCCTATCATGATGACATCAGCCCCTGCTGCAACTGCCTTGGTAAGATCTCCCGAATACTTGATGCCACCATCGGCAATCACCGGAATCCCATGTTTTTTTGCAACGCGCGAGCAGTCACTGATTGCAGTTATCTGCGGCACGCCGATACCAGCGACAACACGGGTTGTACAGATAGAACCGGGGCCTATGCCGACCTTGATCGCATCAGCACCTGCCATAATGAGAGCCTCGGCAGCCTCGGCAGTTGCTATGTTTCCAGCTATGACCTCAAGGCCTGGGAAACTTGTCTTGGCGCTCCGGACAGCGTCCAGCACCCCCTGGGAATGCCCGTGCGCTGTATCAATGACCACTACATCGACCCCTGCCTTAACCAGTGCTTCAATCCGGGCGTGCATGTCAGCCGTAGGGCCGACTGCTGCGCCGACACGGAGACGACCAAAAGAGTCCTTGCAGGCATTGGGATATTTTCTGACCTTTTCAATATCCTTGATAGTAATCAGTCCTTTGAGAAAACGATCCTTGTCAACTACAAGAAGCTTCTCCACCCTGGTATGCTTGAGATGCTCCTTTGCCTCCTCAAGGGTTGTCCCGACAGAAACTGTCACAAGATTTTTCTTTGTCATCCTCTCGGAAATCGGAATATCGAGATCCGTTTCAAATCGAAGATCGCGGTTAGTAAGAATCCCGACAAGCTTCCCGTTGGCCTTTGTTATCGGCACCCCTGATATCCTGTACTTTGACATCATCTCCAGAGCATCCCTTATCTTCTGGTTGGGGCGCATGGTTATAGGATCAACAATCATCCCTGATTCGCTCTTTTTGACCTTGTCGACCTCAAGAGCCTGCTCAGCGATAGTCAGGTTTTTATGAATAAACCCGAGCCCACCTTCACGAGCCATGGTAATCGCACTGCGAGCCTCTGTAACTGTATCCATCGCAGCACTGACCAGAGGAATATTGAGTGCAATATTTTTCGTAAGACGGGTGGCAAGATCTACATCACGAGGCAAAATCATGGAGTGGGCCGGTACCAGAAGAACATCATCAAAGGTTAAACCTTCAGCGATCATCTCATCAAGCATGCATCTCTCCTTAAGCTGGCTGGCAGTACGCAAATATTACGGGAATGTAAATAGTCAGGACAAACAGGGTAATGGGAATACTTAGAACAGTGGCAGGAGCAAGTCAAGTTAAAACAGGTGAACCTCGGTGAATATATTCGTAATCATAACAACTGATAGTCACCAGGAAGGTGAAGAAATGATTCTCTCTTGAGTAAGTTCCCTTCGACTCCGCTCAGGGAACAGGCGTACGCTGAGCGGAGTCGAAGCAAGATTAAACCGCTTACTCAATGATAAAGCGCCGCGAGGCGGCGTGAAGCACTAATCGGTAAAGATTTTACTCTCTGCCGTGGGGTGAAAACTTCTATAAGTATTTCAGGTTGTATCCTCTGCTATCAGCCTTTATCTGTGGCTAACTGCCGTTTGCAGGTTTCTTTCTCCTATCTCCCCATATCATGGGGCACAATTACGGTTGTTGATCTGGTTGTCCTGTTCCCGGCCTGGTCAGTAACAACAGCGGTTATGGTGTAAACCCGGCCATCCTTGTCATTCCCCTCCCGCCAGGCTTCCAGCAGTACCGTATCCCCGAATTTTACCCCCTGCTTATTGAACTTGCCGTATTCATCGGCAACAGAGATGGCAACCTCTTTGACCTCTGAATCAAAGGTGGTCACACTCCCGGCAATTGTCACCGGCACAAGCTTTTTATTGGGTGGCCAGATCTGATTCGGAGTGGCGCTGATGGTCACTTCAGGCGCCCTTGGCACGTACAGAATAGTTGTTATCGCAGTTGTCCGGTTCTTTGCAAGGTCGGTTGTTTCAGCCTGTAGCCGGT
>JANNRW010000153.1:0-3131 GCA_031401815.1 Geobacteraceae bacterium
GAATAGGTGGCCGACTTCAATCGGAATCAGTGGCCGACTTCAATCGGAATAGGTGGCCGACTTGGTGCGGAATACGCAGCGGTCAAATATTGCTGCTTAACAATCAGATTGGCGTCAGGTGTAACCGACGTTAAGGTGAATTCTTTTCTGGGTGTAAAACTTGGGAACCCTCACAAACGCCTGAACATGGTGATACTTTCGGTTGCAATGCGCTTGAACTGTTCCCAGGTATGAATATTTAAATAATCTCTGAAAGCAATTAATGGCGTTGCTTTTAATGCTTGTTTGGTGTAGTAGTCTAGCATGGCGATTTCTCACTACATCGATGAGCTTCTTGCCAAGGGAATCTACTGTTTCACCGGCGCAGAAGCTGTTAATGCTCAAGGGACTAGCACTATTGCAACTCGTGCGGCTTTGAGGCGTTTGCGCCATAAGGGTGAACTGGCTATGCCCTCCCGAGGGTTTTATGTGATCGTTACCCCGGAATACAGGAACCTGGGGTGTCTACCCGCCAATCACTTTATTCCTGCCTTAATGGCACATCTGCAAGAACCATATTACGTTGGCCTACTCACCGCAGCTGAGCACCATGGTGCTGCCCATCATCGCCCGCAATCTTTCCAGGTAATTGTTTCACGTACCAGACCGGGAATCTCTTGCAAAGGAGTGCGGATTGACTTTGTTGCCCGGAAAAATGTGAGGGAAATGCCCTCTCAGGATTTCAAAACTCCGCGTGGGTATCTAAAAGTTTCCACTCCTGAGGTTACGGCATTTGATCTTGCCGGATACCCGCACCATTCCGGAGGGTTGGACAATACGGCAACAGTGCTGGCCGAACTTGCAGAATCACTTGACGCTGCAAAACTTGCCAGTATTGCAGAGTTGTCTCCGATAGCCTGGTCCCAACGTTTGGGCTACATGTTAGAGCTGGTCGGTGAGGCCAAGTTAGCTGAAGGTTTGGCTGAATATGTCACATCCAAGGATGCCGTGCCGGTACCGCTCTCTCCTTCTCTGCCATATAAAGGGGTACGGCAAGACCCACGTTGGCGATTGATGCCGAATGAGAAGGTAGAGCCGGAATTATGATCCCTCTTGATTACATAACCGCATGGCGGGCACATGCGCCTTGGCCTCTCTTGTCCCAGGTGGAACAGGATTTGATTATCTGTCGCGCCCTCGTGGAGCTCTATAATCATCCATTACTGGCAGAACAGCTTGCCTTTCGAGGCGGCACAGCTTTATTCAAGCTTCACCTTCCTCCAGCACGTTATTCAGAGGACATTGATCTGGTACAGATGCATCCCGGTCCCATCGGGCCAATAATGGATGCAGTACAGGAGAAATTGAACCCTTGGTTAGGCGTACCGAAGCGAAAACAGTCTGAAGGCAGAGTAACCCTGATCTGGCGGGTGGAATCGGAAGAAGGGTTGCCACTACGCCTGAAAGTCGAGATTAATTCCCGTGAGCACTTTACTGTGCTGGGATATAAACAGTTTCACTATGAGATGGCCTCTCGCTGGCATACTGGCACCGTTACAATCTCCACGTATGGCATTGAGGAGTTGCTGGGCACCAAATTACGCGCGCTCTATCAACGAAAGAAGGGTCGTGATTTGTTTGATCTTTGGCATGCAGCATCAATCCCGAAAGCAAATCCAGAAGCCATAGTTTCTTGTTTCTTGAGGTACTTAGAACACGAGGGTCATCATGTGTCGCGGGCTGAATTCGAGATGAACCTGATTCAAAAACTGAATGACCGGCGTTTTCTCGATGACATGGCTCCACTGTTGACGACCGGATCGTCATGGGATTATCGGGCAGCGGCTCGATATGTGTTGCAGATTTTGGTGCCGTTAATGCCAGGAGATGCATGGTTAATGACAGAAAAACAGTCAAGAGATTATTTGAAATAACAATTTTTGATAGCTATAAGGGGAGGCTGCGCATGGGCAACCTGGCCGAAGAGTTTACCGGCAGATTAGTTAGAGACAAAGAAGTGAAATCTTATCTCAAAGTCCGTTCCAACGCATTTGTCTTTGAAACCGTCGATAAGCGTCTTCAATCTGATTATGACCCGGCTGAATGGCTTCTACATAAGACCAATAAAAAATCAGTTGTCTTGAAAAAACAGAAGCCGCACCATGTCATGTTCGAAGACAGAGTATGGACAATTCTGGCGAAAATGGTTTCACCACTCTGAACAACAAGGGCTTCCGGCTCCTGTATGTTGATGATGAATCTATCCCCGGAAAGCAGATTGACGCTTTTGCCGCAGACAATGAATCCATAATCGTCGTGGAATGCAAAAGTGCTGAGACCATGAAAAAGCAGCACTTTTCTAAAGACTTGAACGAATACGACAAGGTAATAACAGGTGGCAGCAAGGTGCTGAGGAGGGTATTTTCCGACAAACACAAAATCCGCTACATCTTTGCCACCAGCAACATCAACCTGAGCGACAACGACCGGAATCGGCTTAAAGAACTACAGATGTTCCATTTCAACCAGGATGATATTAACTACTACGAACAACTGCTCAACACTGTCGGTTCAGCAGCCAAGTACCAATTGCTGGCAAGGCTCTTTAAAGGTATCGACATCCCTGCATTCGAGAACAAGATACCTGCCATCCGTGGGAAAATGGGAGGCTACCATTATTACTCCTTCTCAATGGAACCCGAAAAGCTACTGAAGATTTCATATATACTCCATCGGGTAAACGTGAACAATAATGACCGTGGCTACCAGAGGCTTGTAAAGCGCGGACGGCTCAAAGAAATCGGGGAATTTGTCGATAATGGTGGATACTTCCCGAATTCCATAATCATCAACATCAACACTAAGAAAGATGAGCCGCTTTATTACGATAAGATTAATTGTCCTCAGCATGACAGCCAAATTACAGGCCCGGTAATACTCCATCTTCCCAAAAGGTATCATTCCGCCTTTATTGTCAATCAGACAGCTCTAAACCATGCCGATACTATATGAACCTAGAAAAAGCATTTAACACAGAGACACAGAGGCACTGAGATAATCATTACAGAGACTTAGATAAAATATCAGCTTCATTTGTGTTCACCTTTCAGGTTGTACGGTGATTTCAAATAATCTCAATGATTTCCTCTGTG
>JANNRW010000154.1:0-4134 GCA_031401815.1 Geobacteraceae bacterium
CTTCCGGAAAAGTCATGAAGCTCAGGGAGACCGGATTTGCCGGAGATCTCCTCTTAAACCGTCCGGTCTCATTTACCCTTAGAGGCGGACATGATGCCGCCTTCTCTTCAATCCCAGGTATAAGCACAATTCATGGTTCACTCACAATTGTCGGCGGTTCTGTTGAACTCGACGGTGTTGTCATATCGAATCCCCCCCCTGCCCCTGGAGGGGGGGGCATTCTGACTGCATCAACCCTTTCCCAGACAGGTTTTTCCATGCAGATGAGAACCGGAAACAGTTCTGCTTCGATTAATGATCTACAGTATCAGGTATTTTGTTCCGATTCAAAGACGCTTGCAACAGTAAGTGACATGCTGGCTTATGGCACCCCTGCGGGGTCACTTACTACTGCCAGTATCCAGAGAGTAGAAGGGAAGGTTAACAGTGCGCTTGTTTTCTCAGGTAGTGATTATCTGGATGCAGGAAACGGAGCTTTGCTTAATTTCGGAACTGGCGATTTTAGCCTCGAAGCCTGGGTGAAGCCTGGTTCATGGGTCAATGCGGCAGGCATAATCAGCAAGGGTGCAACACATTCAGGTGAGGTTGGCTATACGCTTCGTCAGATTCAGTCCGGGGCGGATAACTATTTCCAGTTTGTATTGGGAAACGGTGCCCTGCAAGTAGATGCAGGCAACAATGGCTATGTAACCGGTGAATGGTATCATCTGGTTGCAGTTGCAGACAGGACAAACAGCCTTCTTAAGCTCTACGTGAACGGAGCTCTTGCAGCAAGCAAGAGTATTTCCGGGTTTGGCGGGAGTACGGATGTTGCAACCAATCTGACAATCGGAAAGCAGTATCAGCCACTTATCAGTGAGGATCGTTTTTTCTCGGGCACAATTGACGAGGCGGCTCTTTACAGTCGGGCACTCGGTTATGAAGAGATAACTGATCGATATAATTCCGGAGCCGGAAAGAGTGTAGAGACCCTTTCCGGACTTGCTGCCGGGTGGCAATTTGACGAAGTGAGCGGCACTAAGGCTTTAGATCTTTCAGGCGGAGGGAATACCGCTTCTCTTCATTTTGCAACTTCGTTTTCAGTCTCAGGACTATCACCCCTTACCAGTTACTCCTGTAATGCCCTGATTATCGACGAATTCGGAAGCAGGTCGGCTTATGCTCCACTGTCAGTTGTTACGCCAATCACTCCGATAGCTTTCAGTGGCACTGTTGTACCATATGACTTTTACATGCCTGCGGTTGGTGATCTCAACAATGACGGTTTTATTGAAGCTCTGGGTACGCTGAACGATGGCAATGGCAATCTGATTACAAGAAACTCTTCAAGCATGGGGATAGGGAAACTTTTTACTCCCGGCAGAGTCCATCGTGACTGCAGGGTTGCTGACTTAAATGGCGACACTCTGCCTGACCTTGTCTGTAATACCTACTCTGCCAGCGAAATATATACGGATCCTGATCCGATTTGTCAGTCGTGGAATTCAACATACTCTCCCAATTCAGTAGCGCTTCTCTTTTTCAATAACGGTGACGGGACTTTCAGGGAAGATCCTGCTTTTACCGCAAAAAACATAATGGGTTTCGGTGAAACGATACTTGTTGCCGATTTCAACAACGACAGTTTTCTGGATATATTCATCCCCTATTACTCTTCATGCAGTCCGAATGAACACGCTTACCTCCTTATAAATGACGGTTCAGGCAAATTTACCGACATGTCAGAGCCAGCAGGTGTGAGCATGAGAAACCGTAGTGTCAGTTTGCGTGTGGAGGGAGCTCATGCACTGGACTTCAATCTTGATGGCTGGATAGATTTTTATACTGCCGGACATCTGTTCATAAACAAAGGCGTAAAAGATGGTGTGCTGACTTTCACGGATCAGCGGGCAGCACTGGGGCTCCCGGATGTGTTTGATGAAGGCACCAAGTTTACTGACTGGAACAATGACGGCTTTCTCGACCTTGTAATCCATCACCACACAACCGGCCCTGCACTGTTTCAGTTTAACGGCACTAGATTTGCCAGAATGTATATCATGCCAACTCTTTCCTATCAAGACAGCTACGGGTTGAATATCTTCGATATGAATAACGACGGTCGCGAGGATATCATATCGTCAGGCGGCACTCTCACGACAAATCCGACGGTTGTGCTTCTGAATAACGGCGCGGGTTTTGAGAGAAGCAACCCGACTGATATGGATGCCTGGGGGCAGGATACGATCTCCTTTGCCGATATTGATGGCGACGGCAAGCCGGACATGCTCAAGAGAAAGTATGGGGGGGCTGGCGGGTCGGGTCTGGCCTATTTCAGGAATTCGACAACAACAGCGCAAAACAGCTCTTTCAAGATTGAAATGCTTGGCTCTTCCGGAGAGAAGAATCAGCATGGCAGGATAATAAAGGTCTATCCGCTGAATCATCCCGGAGTCATCTTCACAAGGTTTGTTGACAGCGGATCAGGGTACATGAGTCAGAGCTCCTATGACATCCTTGTCGGGACACCTTATCAGGAGCCACACAGGGTTGAGGCATACTTCAAGGAGGGGATGGTGAGCTTTACCATTAATCCCGGTGAGAAGAAGCGAGTTTACCCGAGCGGTATAACGCAGGATTATTGAAAGGGGTGAACCCTGATGAAAACAGACAATAAAATAAAGGTGTTACTTGTAGCCCTGTTCTCCCTGGTGGCACTCTCTGTTTTTCCTGCTGCCGATGTTGTCTCCGCTGAAAGGGAGCTGGTGAGAAAGGGGAGCCTTTTTACAGATACCGAGAGCGCTCTGGTCTGGCCGGTAGATGCGGATACTCCGAAATTCAAAAGCTGTCCGGTTGGGCTCAAGACATGGCCGCAGGCTGTGGAATATGTAAACTGCCTGAACGCAAACGGGTATCTGGGCTACAGTGACTGGCGTCTCCCAATACCTGATGATTTCATGACCCTTTACAATGCCCCTGAAAAAAACGGCAAGGAGAAGCTCTCCTGGCTGAAGCTGAAGGAGCACGGCTTCAAGATTGACAATCCCCACTCCTACTGGTCATCCGAGTCTCCAACGGACGAAATTGCGCTGGCGGTTGATGTCCTTGCAGGGGGGTGCGCCAATGTTCACCCAATGGGCAGATTAAGCCCTCTGGGGGTCTGGCCGGTACGGGGGGGGAAATAGCAGAACGCTCTTGCACAAACCCCGCACTTTCAGCATAATGTCTCCCGGAGCAGGCCGTGAGCCGGTCATGACCTGTTTCTTCAGCCATCTGACTTGACAAGCCTACAGGCCAATCCGGAGACGATCAAAGACATGAATTCCGGAAGCTGTTCCCCATACAAATCTGATGAAAATACCATAGTCATTCTCCTTGCCACCTGCAACGGTGCCCCCTTTTTAGCTCAACAGCTTGACTCAATCCTTGCGCAGAGTTGTGATAACTGGTTTCTGATAATCCGGGATGACGGCTCTTTTGACTCTACCCTTGAGATAATCAATTCTTATTGCAACGATCATCCCCAGAAAATGAAGCTGCTGACAGACGATGCCGGTACTCTTGGCCCGTGCGGAAATTTTGGCCGTATTATGGAGTTTTCACGTGCCGGATACACCATGTTCTGCGATCAGGATGATGTCTGGCTGCCGACCAAGATTGAGCGGACATTTGCATTGATGCAGGAGATGGAGACTCTTTATGGAGCAGATACCCCCTTGCTGGTTCATACTGGCCTGAAGGTTGTTGATAATGAGCTTAACCCGCTTGAAGGGGCGTTTTTGAACTCTCCCCAGAGCAGCTCTTCCGATCCCTTGCTTGCTAGACTCCTTATCCAGAACAGTGTGACAGGGTGCACTGTGATGATCAACAGGAAGCTTCAGGAGCTGGCCTTGCCGGTTCCGGGAGAAGCGAGAATGCATGACTGGTGGCTGGCTCTGGTGGCCGGTGCATTCGGCAGGATCAGGTTTACGGCTGAACAGACGGTTTTGTACCGCCAGCATGGCGGAAACGAGAGCGGTGCAATACCTTTGCGATACCTTTCTGCGCTCTCAAGGTTCCTTGACCCTCGCAGAAGTAGCACTGTACTTGCCGGCAGGAGAGATTTTTTCAGTATTCTGGAGCGGCAGGCAGGCGCTTTCCTCACCCGATACAGCA
>JANNRW010000155.1:0-2835 GCA_031401815.1 Geobacteraceae bacterium
GACAAACTGACACCGGATGAGGCTTATTTCCAAGGACTTGAAAAACTGAAACTGGTAGCCTGAAACCAGAAAACCACAACAACCAAGGGGCATTGCTTATTTCACCCTTCAGGCTGTCTCACTAAGCCCGGCCACCTCAACCTGTTCAGCCACATTTCCAGCCTCAGGGGGGGCACTACAACCAGAACCACGGTTATCAACATGGACATGGCCAGAAGCCGTATCGAAAAAAGTCTTTTCTGGAAGAGATATTTGACTAGTAATAGGAACTTTTTAACCTCAACTAACTAATTGGAGGCTATAATGCCCAACTTTAAAAAACATTTGAGCCGTGAACCGAAAAAGGTAATTAAACGCCGTAATGACGAACATGCGCTGAAGAATGTAATTTCGCTTAGGATGAGCGATGTAGAGATGAAAATTCTGGAGCGGACAAGCAAGACAACATCAAGGAGCGTTTCCGAGATCATGCGCGAGGCTTTCAAATCCTGGCAATCCAACAGGCGTCGTCTCTGTCTGGATATGTAGTCAATCAGTGGAGCAAGCACTTCACGAAACAGATGAATGAAACTGGAGAAAACAATAAATGAAAAAAGTGATAATTGCAGTAACTCTGTTAACATTGGCAAGTGCTTATCATTCTCTGGCAGCGGATCTGACCTGGCAGAAGGATATCAAGCCGCTCTTTGACAAGAACTGCCTGGCCTGCCATGGGAAGGATTCACCGGAGCATGACGAATTCGCAAGGGACAAGAAGGGTTTTACGGAAAAAGGTATCGGTATGCGGATGGAGAGTTACAGCCACCTGATTACCTATATCGGCTGGCCATATACCGGTGCACTTATCCGCAGGCTGGATGACGGCACGAGCAGAACTGACAAAAAACAGGGGAACATGTACGAACACCTTGGCTCTTCGGATGCTGAGCGAAAGGCCAATCTTGGCATCTTCAAGGCATGGGTCGGCAGCTGGAACGTCAAGCGGTGGAGCGACATAACCAAGGAAGAGCTCAATGCGATCAAGGCAAAGTACTGATCAGATATTTTTTTTCGTAACTAGATACAAGGAGTCAGGAGTCAGTTTTCAGTAGTCAGAATGAGTTAAGCCATTTTGTGATCTGGCACAGCATTTCCTACTGAATCCTGACCACTGAATCCTGAATGCAGAGAATTTATTTTTTCATAACTATATACAAGGAGTTATTGGCAATGAACAACAATACGACTGCATTATCAACATCCACCCCGGACTGCACCCTGGTCGGTATCCTGACAGGCAGCCCCAATGATCTGCCGACTGTTGTCAAGGTGCGCGACACCCTGACCGAACTCGGAATTAAAAGCGAGATTGTGGTTGCTTCGGCGCATCGCACCCCGGATAAGGTTTTTGCCTATCTTGACCGTGCTCATCGCGAGGGGGTGCAGGTGCTGATAGGCTGTGCCGGGGTGGCTGCCCATCTGGCCGGGGTGATTGCAGGGCATACCCGTCTCCCTGTCATCGGCCTGCCGTTGGGGAACGGCCCCCTTACCGGTCTGGACAGCCTGTTGTCAACTGTGCAGATGCCGCCAGGCGTACCGGTTGCAACAGTTGCCATCGACGGTGCCCGCAATGCTGCCATGCTTGCAGCAAGGATTCTGGCACTGAAATATCCGGAAATCGACGCAGCACTGGAGGCGGCTGCCCAGCGGGAGAGGGAGCGCTATGATCTGACTGCTGATGAGGCTCTGGCGAAACTTTCCGGCTGATTAGCCAGATAACGGTAGTTGTGCCACAAAAGGAAATCACACCGTTTTTAAAAAAACCAAACCAAATGCACTCGCAAAAAGTCTTCCCCCCCTCTCTTCCCTCTCTCCCAGAGGTAGAGAGCATTTAATCCTCCCCCGCAAGGGGGAGGGGGCTAGTTTAGAGAATTAGCAAGTGCATCAAATCAAAACCTGCACGGTGAAAGGAGTAAGGCGAGTTTTTGGGCTTAACACGCTGAAATGCTGGCCTTTGTGTCACTGTGTCTTCGGTAAATATTTTTTCCATGTTTAGAAGGGGAGTGCTTAATGAAAGATATTGAACGGTTTATAATTGGCTTTCGCAGCTTTCAAAAAGACTATTTCGGTAAGGAGAACTCGCAGTTCGAGCCGCTCAAACAGGGTCAAAATCCCAAGACCATGATTATTGGCTGCTCTGATTCACGAGTTGACCCGGCTATATTGACCAACTGTTTCCCCGGGGATATTTTCACCGTCCGCAATGTGGCTAACCTGGTTCCCCCGTTTGGAGAGAGCAGCGGTCTGCACGGTGTCAGCGCGGCGCTTGAATTTGCCGTCTGTCATCTGGAGGTGGAGCAGATTATTGTGCTGGGACACTCCCAATGCGGTGGAATCAATGCGCTTATGGCAGGCAGTTGTGGCTGCAAGGGGGGAGGTTTTATCTCAGACTGGATGTCGATTGCCGCCCCGGCCAGGGAAAAGGTGCTGGCGGAATTACCGGAAAAAGATGCAAAATTGCAGCAAAGAGCCGCAGAACAGGGGGCAATCCTGCTCTCTCTGGAGAATCTGCGCACTTTCCCATGGATCAATCAACGAATTGCAGAGGGCACCCTTTCGCTTCATGGCTGGTATTTTGACCTGAATGCCGGAGAATTGTTTGAATATAGACCCTGCACCGGGCTGTTTCAGAAGTTTGATTGACAGGCAGCATTCATCCTAGAAAAAGCATTTAACACAGAGACACAGAGGCACTGAGATAATCATTACAGAGACTTAGATAAAATATCAGCTTCATTTGTGTTCACCTTTCAGGTTGTACGGTGATTTCAAATAATCTCAATGATTTCCTCTGTG
>JANNRW010000156.1:0-4749 GCA_031401815.1 Geobacteraceae bacterium
AGGAGAGTCAAAAACACTCTCTACTACAATATCGCTACCGCCACTCAAGTTCGGAAACTATACCCTGGCCTATATCCAGAGTGACGAGACAAGGGACGGGTCTGCGACAGAGCTCACACTTCCAAACACCTTATCAATCGAAGCATCCTATGACAGCAATTCCCACAGGGTCAGAAACATGGCCGGGCTGACAATTACCCTGAACAGTACCGGGAAATTCAATCTTGATGCCGGATCGTCAGTAACGGTATCACTGCCAGATGCAGGATTTTCCGAGACAAAGAGCTTATCCCAGGCTGTTGCTGTCGGCAGCACCACTACTTTTGTCTACCATTTCCCCATCCCTGCCAATATGACCGCAGGGGAGCATATCACTAAAGTTACTGTTACTCTCCCGAGTGCATCAACCACGAGCCGGGGAGCCAAGCTGGTGATCTTCGAGGCGGCTCTTGCTCTGGCACAGGTGCCGACTGCCTATGCTTCAGGAGATACCATAAGCCCTGTTATCAGCAACAGCGGCGGCGTGGATGCGCCAGTGCAGTACAGATTAAGTCTCTATGACATCAAATCTGCCCTGATAGCGGAGAAAACTGCAAACGATGCAGTAATGGCAGGAGCTACACTCCCTTTAACTCTGATTATCCCTGCCGGAGCAGTGGATGGGAGCTACAATCTGGTTATCAATTTCAAAGAGCTGACTACGGGCAGGGAAGAGACAATCACCACTCTCCTTGCTATCAACGGCGTGAAAGGGACGCTCCAGGTGCAGAGCGGCAAGCATAGTTATCTGTTGACTGAGGCAATCAGCGGGCTTGGCACAATATCCAACAACGGCGCACCACTGCAAGACGGCAAACTGCACCTTCAGGTTTCCAGCACTGAAGGGAGCCAGCAGCAGAAAACCTGGACCAGCCAGTATGATTTTCAGCAGGGAGTCCGGAATGGTGTGGATACCTACGGGGTGAACGATTGGTTAATTCCGGATGATGATTTTGAGGGAGGGTTAGATTCTGACAAATGGAGTACCTATGGCTCAGTTCGAGCGCTAAATGGCAAGATTTTTGTGGATAGCACCACCTATGACTCCGGATTTTACAGTAAATGGTCAATGATCGGCGATTTTGACATTCAGATTGATTTCGATAGCAATAGCAGTATGGGAGCAGAAGGTGCCGGAATGGCTGTCTACGGCGGACTATTCGCTTTTTTCGTCAAGAACACTGTGGGAAATGGTCGAGAGGCTGGAGCCCTTATTAATGGCAGCTGGACGGGATGGAGTGCCATAGGTGGCTACCAACAATCAGGCAAATTTCTTATTAAAAGAACTGGTAATACCATTACTGGATACAACTGGAACGGCACAGGATGGACACATCTTTTATCTGTATCAGGCTCTAATTATACAGCAAACGCCGACGTTCAAGCCACTGTCTGGAGGGGGCAGGGTTATCCTGCAAGCAGCAAATTCGACAACTTCAAGGTCAACTCCGGCCGCATTGTTTCCAAAAACGAAACAGTTGATTCGGTTCGACTCCTCCGTCTGAATGACAACTTTGACGACGGCGTTCTCAATATTGACCGCTGGTCAGTGCGAAACTCTGGCAGCGCTGCGATTAGTGAAGCCAACGGTTCTCTTTCAACCAGAGGTACACAGACAGGGGTCAAGTCAGATGCGAGCGTTGCAGGTCGTTTCCCGCTGGAAGGGGATTTTGACATATCTATTGACTGGAAAACTCCAGTTGCTCCTGCTTCTGGAGAGTGGAGCTCTATTTTCCAGATCAGTGAGGAAGATCAGAATACCCTTCCTGAAAGCAACCTGACCGGGAATGCCTTGCAGATAAAAAGAGCATATATCAGCGGCCTTGGGCATATTTACCAGACCGGCCACTATAACGGCAGTACATGGGATTCCCTGAGCAGTCCGGTTTCGACAACCGATACTTCGGGTCGATTCCGGATAAAGAGGACTGGTGCGAACGTGACGGTCTGGTACTGGAACAACAGCCTTAACCGATGGGAGTGGAACGGAAACACGGCAGGTTATATCTGGAGCAGTGCCTGGACTTCCGCTTCCTATATTCAGGCAGGGGTTTCCAATGATCCCCCCAACAACCCGGCGGCTGAAACCGGCTGGAACAACTTGAAGGTCTCGAATAAAGCCCCTTATACAGCCACTGGATCGATCCGTCTCAAACAGGATGCTGGCAAGACGAGCAGATGGCAGACAGTTACCTTTAATTCCACACAGCCAATAGGAACAGCAATAAATATGCGTACCAGAACTGCTGATAGTGAAGCCGGACTTCTTGCAGCAGAGTGGAGCGGCTTTATTGCAAGCGGTTCACCCATAGTCAGTCCACCGGGTCGCTGGATCGAGATTGAGGCGACACTTGCCACTACCGACACGAATATTACCCCGCTGCTTCACGACGTCACGGTAACCCATGGCTACAATCCCGGCGACATCCTCTGGCAGACAGAAGTTCCGGTCAATATGGCTGGGAGTGCAACTGCAACCTTTGACAATATCATCGGCACCCTCGGAAAAGCAGGAAAATACTACCTGCAAGGAATACTCGCTTCAAGCACTGGCCAGATTATCGCCACAGCAGAGTATCCGTTCTATGTCGTCCAGGGGAATACTACAATCACACTCAGACCGGACAAGAAACTGTACAAGCCCGGTGAGCTGGTCACTATAACCGGAGAAGTAAAAAATCTGGCCGCTGTTCAGGCAACCAATCTCACACTTGCTACCAGAAGCAAACCGGCCAGCGGTACAGAACAGATCCTGGGAACATCCACCTTCTCTCTTGCCGCAGGCGGAAGCCATCCCTTCTCCTTAACTACGACCGCAGGCTCCGAAGGTATCGTCAATTTGACCGGAACAGTCACCCAGAACAGTTCAACCCTGGCAGCAATATCAGATCAATACGAAGTGGCAAGTCCGAAGATATCCGCATCTCTGACCGGGCCTGACAGTGCAGGAAGCGAACTCTTCACTTTAGCGCTCTCCCTTGCTAATAGCGGAAAGATTGATGCAACAGTTACTATCGCCAAATCTTTCAGTACTCTTGTGGAAACAGTGACGATTCAGGCAGGGGAGACAAAAATCCTCCAGTATCAGCAACAGATCAAAGCCGACACGATCAATGTAATTACCCTGTCCGGAGATCTTGCGCTGCAACTGACTAAGGGAGTTGTTTATGTTCCCCCGAAGCAGGAACTCCTTGTAAGCGCAAAAGCAGCTACTGATAAGATTTCTTACAATGCCAACGATAAAGTTACAGTAACTTCGACAATAAACTGCCTGGATGCGGGCACAACCGGCGACAGCCTTAAAGCAACAGTGATGATAAGCAACAGCATCGGAGCAGTTCTTTTTACCGACCGGATTACGCTGTCTGCACCGTATACAGGGCGGGTGTACACCAGCAACAGTTACTGGAACGGTGCGGTATCTGATCCCGGAGTTTACACCGTTAAACTAATAGTAGAAGGTGGCGGAGTCGCTCTTTCCACGGCAGAAACTACTTTCACCATACTCCCCTCATCAGCCACCGCAGCGGGGGTGACGGGAACTCTTTCCACGGCAGTGAATCCGGTCTATCTCGGCATTGACCAATCCCTCGCCATTACCCTGGCGAACAGCGGCAATGAAAACCTGCCAGGAGCCACCTACAGCGTTTCCGTGGTCAATGCCGATACTGGGTCGATCATACAGACCTCAAGCAAAACTGTTGCACTACCTCTGCAAGGGAGCGTTGTTGATTCACTGCTTGTGCCGACCGGCTCCCTTGAAGAGCGCGATTACCTCGCGGTGCTGCAGATAGCCCTTCCCGGCATGGCAGAGGCGAAGACCCTGGCCGGGGCGCCGTTCGGGGTAAAAATAGCACCGCCACCAACGCTGCTTCTCTCCACCCTGTCAAACGGCGCTGTCACCAATAACCAGACGTTGAACATCTCCGGTTCCGCAACCGGCGTCGTTGCCATGAAATCGCTTACCATCAACTCAACCGATGTTGCGATCAATAGCGACGGCAGTTTCAGTCATGCGCTGCTGCTACAGACCGGCAATACTGTCGTGACAACAATCGCCACTGATGTTCTCGATCATACGGCCACTGACAGCCGTACCATATTCCTGGATCAGTCTGCTCCTCTCCTAACCATCACTTCCCCTGAGGACAATAAAAAAACAGCTGTGGCTCTCTTAAAAATAACCGGCGAAGTGGACGAGACTTCAACCGTTCAGGTTAAACTGGGAAGCAATTTACATAACGCCGCCATGGAGGGTAAGCTCTTTTCAGCAGAGGTACTGCTTTCTTACAGCTGGAACACAATAGAAATAACCGCTACCGATCTGGCGGGCAACACAAGCAGTCAGAAACGAACTGTGCTCTTTGACGATCAGAAACCCTCCCTTACAATAACCGAGCCCCCGCAGGATATCCGCACCAACCAGGGGAGTCTCACGATCAACGGCAAAACCTCTGACACTTATACTGCTGTCGGCATTACCATAGCCATGGAGACAGCGATTCTCACCCCGCCGGTACTGGATGGGATCTTCTCGCAGATTGTCAGCTTTACTGATGAAAAACAGTACCCGATTATCGTTACTGCGACAAACGAGGTTGGAACACAGACAACTGTGCAGCGTAATGTCATATATGACAAGACCCCGCCGAATCTGACCATAGATCTGGTTGTAACACCTACCAATGCAGCAGGCCAGATTGTGACCGG
>JANNRW010000157.1:0-13358 GCA_031401815.1 Geobacteraceae bacterium
GAAGCCCTGCGGGCGCTTTGACACGAGGATACAATGGCACTCATCGAAATTAAAAACATAACAAAACAATACACCAGCGGCGACGATGTAGTCGAGGCTTTGCGTGGTGTTGATATAAGCATCGAGGCAGGTGAATTCATCACCATCATGGGGCAATCCGGCTCCGGCAAAAGTACTCTGCTGTCTGTCCTGGGAGGGATGAACCATCCCACTACCGGCGAAGTAGAGATGTCCGGCGTCAAACTGTATCAACTTCCCGGAGAGAAACTGGCCGACTTCCGGGCGCAGAACCTGGGATTTGTCTTTCAATCATTCAATCTGATCTCTTACCTGACCGCCATTGAGAACGTCATGCTGCCATTGGCCATCGTGAAGATGAGCAGTGCTGCAAAGAAAACCGCCGCTCGTCAGGCGCTTGAGCGGGTTGGGCTCGGAAATAAACTCGACCGGCTCCCCAATCAACTCTCCGGGGGCGAACAGGAGCGGGTCGCCATTGCCAGAGCAATCGTCAACAACCCGCACATCCTTCTGGCGGACGAACCGACAGGAAATCTTGATTCAAAGACCAGCGAAGAGGTCATGGCGCTGTTCCGGGAATTGAATGACGCTGGACAGACTGTTGTCATGGTAACGCATAATCCTGAGAACGGGGCTTACGCCGACAGGACTATCAATCTGAAAGACGGAAAGGTCGTGTGAATAACACCCTTCTTGCTCTTGCCGTTCTGTCCGTTCTGTCGGCACCGGCGCTGACGGAGATGAATTTGCCGGTAGAGAACGGCGTCATAACCTCCGGCGTAGGCTTGAGGGTTGACCCGTTCGGCAGCGGCAAACTTGTTTTTCACAGCGGAGTTGATATTGCCGTCCCAGTTGGGACTCCGGTACGGGCTACCCGTAAAGGGCGAATTGTTTTCGCCGGTACTCGCAGCGGCTATGGCTCCACCGTTATTATTGAACATGCCAATGGAGACCGCACACTCTATGGGCACAACTCTATAGTTCGGATTCAGCCGGGCGATGAGGTGGAATCCGGCACAGTCGTAGCTTTTTCAGGGAATACCGGCAGAACGACCGACCCGCATGTGCATTTTGAGCAGTTGCCGAGCGGTCGTCCTGTTATAGAAACGGAAGAAACGGCACTGCCTCAGGTTGTCAACAACAGCAGCCAGCGATACCTGCTTGAGCAAAAAATGGAAGAATCTGTGAATTCTATTCTTAGAACCATCAACAGAACTGCAACCGCTGGACAGGGTGGATGAACTCTCCACTGAAAATTTCTAACAGTTCACCATAAAGATAGAAAAGGAGATTCCCATGAAAAAAATGATTCTGCTTCTTATGCTGATTACCCTTCCCAGCGCGGCCTTTGCTCTGGAACAGAGCTTTAGCCAACAAGGACTCAAGGCAACCGTAAAGCTTTCACCCGAGAAGCTCGAAACACAGTCCAACGTCCAACTGTCACTCAGTCTGAGTATGGACGGAGCAAGTCTTACTGACAGAGACGTGACGCTGGAAGTCTATGAGCGGAACGTTGATCAGCCGATCATCAAGCGCCAGGTTGATATTCTTGATACTGAGTTTGTCGATTCCTGGAAATTCGAGAAAGCTGGAGACTACAAGGTGGTTATAAAAATTACCGACCATCAAAAGCCGGATGAAGTTATCAGCTATGAGGTCAATGCTACTGTCATGGATGCAGGGGGGGAACAAGGAGAGCACGGGTTTTTTTCGCATCATTTCGGCGGAGGCAAGTGGGGATGGTGGGGTACCGGTTTCATGCTGATCATGATGGTGCCCATGATGATCCTTGTGTTGTGATCTTGTAGTTAATATTGAGCGTAATGTTTCATCAGATGTTTAATCGCAGTTTGCGGCCATAAATGAGGAATAGAACAAAAATCTCATGGAAAAATCATCTATAGTCAGGCCACTTATCCTAACATCCTTCGTCGTTGGCATCAGCTTGCTGCACTATTTTACGCCGCTTCATCTCCCCTACCTGCACGATATTTTCCAGCGTCTTTACTATCTGCCGATCATTCTGGCTGCCCTCTGGTATGGTTTCAGGGGCGGTTTGCTCTGCTCGATCATTGTCAGTGTTGCCTATGCCCCCCATCTGCTTTTCCAGTGGGGCGGGCACCTGACCATGGAGATGGAAAAATACCTGGAGATACTTCTGTACAACATCGTTGGCAGTGTGACCGGACTGCTGTCGCAACGGGAGCGGGAACGCACCGTGGAGCTACAAAAAACTGCAAAGGGACTTGAGGAGTCTTATCAAAAGCTGCAGCATCAATCAGAACGGATCATTGTCATTGAAGAGCAATTGCGCCGCTCAGAGAAGCTCTCTACCTTGGGAGAAATGGCGGCGATTTTGGCTCACGAAATCCGCAATCCCCTAGGTTCCATACGAGGAACAGCTGAAATATTGAAAGACGACTACAAGCCTGGCGATCCCAAGCATGAGTTCATCGAGATTCAGATCAAGGAAACCGAGCGCCTGAACCGGGTTGTGGAGGATTTCCTTCATATTGCGCGTCCGCAACCGGTCGATATGCGGCCATGCCCAGTGCAGGAAGAACTGGAAACAATTGTGACTCTATTATCCAACAATGCCAGAGAGCGGGAAATCAAGCTCATTCTACAGCCTCCCATTGTTCCAGTTATTATTAAGGCTGATGGCGAGAAGCTGCGACAGGCATTTTTGAATATCATCATCAACGCCTTGCAGGCCACACCATGCGGAGGCAGCGTAATAATCACCACCGCTGTTCATCATCCTTCATATTGCGAGATTCAATTTAGCGATAACGGGCCGGGGCTTGATGCAGTGACACTGAAAAGAATTTTTGAACCATTCTTTACAACCAAGTCGGACGGAACGGGACTGGGTCTGGCTATCACCAGGAAAATCATTGAAAGCCACAGCGGTACATTGCAGGTCGAAAGTGAGCCGGGACACGGCACAACCGTAACGGTCAGATTGCCGATGCAGGATGCAGTTAATGGAGGGAAACCTTGAAAGCAAAAATTCTCATTATTGACGATGACGCATCGCTTAGGCGGGTGCTTGAATATAACCTTCAGGAAGAAGGGTATGAAGTTCAGGCCGCTTCCTCGGGGGAGGAAGGCTTGTATCTGTTTGGACAGTCCCAGCCTGACCTGGTCATCACCGACATGAAAATGTCCGGCATGGACGGGTTGATGGTACTCAAGTCCATCAAGGAGCGTTCACCGGAGACACTGGTGATGATCATAACCGCCTTCGGGACGGTTGACGTTGCTGTGGAGGCCATGAAATCCGGAGCCTACGATTACATCACCAAACCGTTTAACAGGGATGAGCTCAAGTTGACTATCAAGAAGGCGCTCCGATTCAGTGGCTTGACTGAAGAGAATAAGCGCTTGAAAAGTGCATTGTCGGACAGGGCTGATTTCCGCACCATAGTCGGTTCTTCAAAAGAGATGGAAAAGGTCTTTGATGTCATCCGCAAGGTGGCCGATACTGAGGCAGCTATACTGATAACCGGTGAATCAGGCACTGGGAAAGAGCTTGTCGCCCGCTCCATACATGCTAACAGCTCGCGCCGGGATGCGCCTTTTGTAGCCATCAATTGCGCCGCCATCCCCCGCGACCTGCTGGAGAGCGAACTGTTTGGTCATGTCAAGGGAGCATTTACCGGAGCGGTCAGGGACAAGTCCGGAAAGTTCCAGTTGGCGGAAGGGGGAACGCTGTTCCTGGATGAGGTGGGGGAACTACCGCTGGAACTCCAGCCCAAGCTGCTCAGGGCTCTCCAGGAAAAGGAAGTTGAGCCGGTAGGAGGCACAAAGGTACAGAAGCTTGATGTCCGTGTTGTCTCCGCAACCAATCTGGATGTTGATAAAGCAATAGCTGACGGCACCTTCCGTGAAGATCTCTATTACCGGCTGTCCGTTATACCGGTTCATCTGCCACCACTTCGAGACAGGCGCAAAGATATTCCGCTTCTGATCAGATATTTCTGCTCCAAGCACGGTAGCGAAAAGATTGCCTTTGACGATGATGCTCTTCACACCCTGGTCATGTATCCCTGGCCGGGAAACGTGCGGGAGTTGGAAAACACCGTAGAACGACTGCTCATAATGCGGAACAGTGATGTTATCAAAATCGACGAACTTCCTGAAAAGCTTTTGGGGAATGGTGCTTCCGGCAGTGCGATGATAAAACTGCCTGATGATGGTTACCCTCTTGAGCAACTGGAGCGAGAAGTAGTTGTTATGGCCCTGGAAAGAAGCGGCTGGAATCAGGCCGCAGCAGCCCGTTTTTTGAGGATTCCCCGGCATACGCTTATCTACCGCATTGAAAAATACGCGATAGCTCAACCGATTAAAGCGACGTGTGACTGATAAGGTGGGATGAAGTAGTAGATTTATTTTATTGGAGTATTATCATATGAATAGTCATAAATATGCGACGTTGTTATTGACCTTGTTGATGTTTGCCGCCACACCCTTCGCTTTTGCCGGTCATGATCACGGGGGTGGGGGGCATGACTCAGGGGGGCATACTCCTTCGCAGAGTCAGGCAGATGTGCAGGTAAATAAAGTGTCCGAGGAACTTTTGAAAAACTGCGCTCGACACGTTGACAGTATTCAGCGGAATATCGCCAGATTACAGGCCAAAGTAGCAGAGAGCCGTGCTGCGAGTACCATCAATGAAGAGCTGGAAAAGCTTGAACAGCAACTGAAAGAAGCAAAGAACACAGTGAGGGCTTTGCAGGTTTTTTAATAATATAGATAAACAAGCATAACGGGGTTCAGAACAGTTTTTATTGTTACGATATAACAGCGCGTGCGTTTTCATTCTATTGTTGTGGGGAATATTCTGCCGATGTGTTGAATATTCTTGAAGTCAGCCAGTATTCGTGCCGCAAGATAACTTAATAAAGCCAGTAAAAACAGATTGTTACTGTATTGGCACAATCTGTGTAAATATCCCTGCATCGACAACTCATTGTCAGGAGTTCATATGAAATTTTTTCGTGCACTTGCTTTACTGATGTTGCTATCCCTATCACCTGCAATGGCTTTGGCTGAAGAAGTGAAAATCCCCGCCGAAGACCTGGCGACTCTTGTTGACACAGCTATCGACAATAATCCGGAATTAAAGTCATCCCAGGCACGATGGAAGATGTTTGCCAGCAAGGCCAAACAGGCTTCGGCATTGGAAGACCCGATGTTGATGTTGAAACTGCAAAATATTATGGTGCGTGAGCCGACTTCATTCAACAAAGATCCCCAGACCGCAAAAGTTATTGGCATCACTCAGCAGCTTCCTTTCTGGGGAAAGCGAGCCATCAAGCAGGAAATAGCCCAATATGAAGCCGAATCCTATCGATGGTCTGTTGAGGAGCGCAAGCTTGAGCTGGCTCGCATGGTCAAGGAGACCTACTATCAGCTTTATGCAGTGGATAAATCACTGGAGATCGTGGAAAAAAATCTTCAGCTGCTAGGCGACTTCGTGACCATCGCCGAATCCAAGTACTCCGTCGGCCAGGGGGTGCAACAGGATATCTACAAGGCAGGTCTGGAAAAGTCCAAGATGCTCGACATGCAGATTACCCTCAGGCAGCAGCGCAAGAGCCTGGAGGCCAACCTAAATTATCTCCTGTATCGCCCCGGCAGCACTCCGGTCGGATCCATAGCCGATTTCACCCTGCCGAAACTCTCGCTGTCCGCCGAGCAATTAAAAGAACTGGCCGTAGAGAAACGTCCGCAGATAAAGAGTCTCTCCGAGCTTGTCAACAAGGGGCAGGCATCTCATCGCCTGGCGCAGAAAGAGTTTTACCCCGACTTCAACCTCTCCTTAGAGTACATGTTCCGGGAAAAGATAGCCACCGAGATGGTGAGTGATCCCGGCTACGATATGTTTACCGTCGGAGTTACCGTCAATCTGCCGTTCCAGCAGGAAAGACGCCGGGCAATGCTGGCTGAATCCACTTCCGAGACATCCATGGCCGTAGAAGAGGTGAACGGACTCAAAAACAGCATCGGTTATACCATCAACGATACGCTTGCCCAGTTGGAGCGTCGCTGGCGTCTGGTAGAGCTTTACAAGGGGGGAATTATTCCTCAGGCAGAGCAGTCTCTTGGATCTGCGGTTATCAGCTATCGGGTTAACAAGGTTGACTTTCTGACCCTTCTCGACGGCAGGATGGACCTCTTTAATTACGAGCGTGAACTTTACGAGTCACAAGCCGAATACATGATGAAGCTGGCTCAGCTCGAAGCTGCGGTGGGGGTGGAGCTCATTTCGACTCCGCTGGCTTCATCGCCGGTGAACGCTATAGCGGAAGCGCACAATGAACAACCAATAGCCGTACCCTGCTACTCACTCAGTGAGCTCTGTGTTGCGGTGGAGCCGCTCATAGTGCAACCAGTAGCTGCACCTGCATCAGAACATTCCCAAAATCATTAAAATTTATCATACCGAGGTACGATCATGGCCCTGAACAAGAAAATCGCAATCCCGCTGGTGGTAATTATTCTGGCAATGGCAGCAGGTGGCGGCTGGTTTTTGTGGCAGAAGAAGCATGCCGACACGGCGACCGAACAAAAAGCAGCCCAGGGCAAGCAGCTCTACACCTGCTCCATGCACCCCTTCATCATCAAGGACAAACCGGACACCTGTCCGATCTGCGCCATGGAACTGATCAAGAAGATTGATGGTGATAGCGGCAGTGATCCACAGACTGCGGAGCAGAAGCAGCAGGCCGATATGCTTGGTCATGTCTCGCTCTCGCCGACCCAGCGGGTCATGGCCAATGTGGCAACGGTTGTGGCTAAAAACGGCACATTGAATAAGGAGATTAACGCCGTTGGTATCGTCCAGTACGACCAGTCTCGACAGGCAAAGGTTACTGCCTGGATTGCCGGTCGCATCGACCAACTGCATGTCAGCAGGGTCGGTGATATTGTTACCAAGGATAAGCCGGTGGCAGAGGTCTATTCTCCCGATCTCGTGGCCACCCAGCAGGAATATCTGTTGGCAGTCAAGAGTCGCGAGCAGCTTAAAAACTCACCGATTCCCTCCATCTCCCAGAATGGCGATGGCCTGGTGGCCTCAGCCAAGCAGCGGCTGATGCTTTTCGGGGTCAAGGAAAACCAGATTCTGGATCTGGAAAAAGCCGGCAAGCCGAATATCCGCTTGCCGATTTATACCCCGCTCTCCGGCGTCGTCATAGAAAAAATGGTTCAGCAGGGACAGTATGTCAATACGGGAGAGGTGCTTTTCAATATTGCCGATCTTTCGAAGGTATGGGTGGAGATCGATGTTTTTGAAAATGAAGTTCCGTATGTGCGAGTCGGTCAGCAGGTGGAAATCCGCTCCTCAGCCGAACATAAAATTTCACTTTATGGCACGATCAGTTTCGTTTATCCGTTTCATGACCCCAAAACCCATACTGTCAAGGCCCGTGTGGAGATGGCAAATTCTGATATGAAGTTGAAACCCGACATGTTCGTCAACGCTATAATCAGGGTTCCGCTGGTCAAGGGGATCATCATCCCGGTGACAGCGGTTATTGATACCGGCAAACGCCAGGTTGTCTGGGTGGAAACAACCCAAGGCATGTTTGAACCACGTGACGTTCTGGTTGGAGAACGGGTCGATGAAAAAATTCAGATAATGTCGGGTCTCAGATCCGGTGACAAGGTGGCAGTATCCGGTGGCTACCTGATCGACTCCGAGTCGCAGCTGAAGGGTGGCGGCACACAGGATCACAGTCAGCACGGCGGGGCGAAGCCGGATGCGAAGGGGCAGACTCAAGCGCCACCGGCGAAGAAGGATTCATTGAAGATGGATGATATGAAGATGTAGGCATTTACCCCCCTTGATAAAGGGGGGGCCAGGGGGGATTTGCTTTTTAAATGCCAAATCCCCCTAAATCCCCCTTTATCAAGGGGGACTTCAAGCCCGACAAGGATCTCACTCATGATAGAAAAAATTATCGAATATTCCGCCCGCAACCGGGTCATTGTCCTGATGATGTTCGGGTTGATTATCGCCTGGGGTACATGGTCGGTCTACAGAACGCCGGTGGATGCCATTCCCGACCTGTCGGACAATCAGGTGATTGTCTTCACTGACTATCCGGGACGCTCGCCGCAAGTAGTGGAAGATCAGGTCACCTATCCACTGGCGGTCAACCTACAGGGCCTGCCCCAGGTTCGTGCCGTACGTGCCTCTTCCGCCTTTGGTTTTTCCATGATCTACGTGATCTTCGAGGACAAGGCCGACATCTACTGGGCCAGAACCCGTGTGCTGGAAAGGCTGAACTATGCCGCCTCGCTGTTGCCACCCAACGTGAGGCCAACCCTCGGGCCGGACGGCACCGGTGTAGGCCATGTCTTCTGGTACACTATCGAGGGGAAGGGGTACGATCTGGAGCAGCTCAGGACCCTACAGGACTGGTTCGTCCGCTATCAGCTCAACACTGTCCAGGGGGTGGCAGAAGTTGCCTCCATCGGCGGTCTGGTGCGGGAATACCAGATCGACCTTGATCCGAACAAGCTGTTTTCTTACAAAGTCACGGTCGGAAAAGTCATGGAGGCAGTCAAGGTCTCCAACAAGGATGTCGGCGGTAAACTGATCGAGCAGGCAGATGCCGAGTACCTGATACGAGGCAGCGGTTATGTTAAATCTAAGGCCGACCTGGAGAATATCGTCATCGGCGCCGACATGCGCGGCACACCGATATACGTCAAAAATCTCGGAACGGTTCAAATGGGTGGCGCCATCCGCCGGGGCATGCTCGACATGAACGGTGAAGGTGAAGCGGTCGGCGGCATCGTCGTTATGCGCTATGGCGAGAACGCCAAGGATGTAATCGATCGGGTAAAGGTAAAGATCAAGGAGCTGGAAAAGGGGTTGCCGCCCGGCGTGAAGATCATGGTCTCTTATGACCGCTCCGACCTGATTCAGCGGGCCATTGATACCCTGAAGAAAAACCTGCTGGAGGAATCTATTGTCGTCTCGCTGGTGATTCTGGTCTTCCTGCTCCATTTCCAGAGCGCTCTGGTCATCGTCCTGACCCTGCCGATCTCTGTTCTGATCGCTTTTATTACCATGAAACTGATGGGGGTAAGCTCCAACATCATGTCCCTGGGGGGCATTGCCATCGCTATCGGCGTGCTGGTGGATGCCGGTGTCATTATGGTGGAAAACTGCTACCGCCACCTTTCGGAGATGCCGACGGAGGAGAGAGCAGGAAGGCGCCTGGAGGTCATCATTGCATCAGCCAGGCAGGTCGGTCGTGCCATCTTCTTCTCCCTGGCCATCATCGTCCTCTCCTTTGTGCCGGTCTTTCTGCTGGAAGGGCAGGAGGGGAAACTGTTCCACCCGCTCGCCTTTACCAAAACCTTCTCCATGATGGGGTCGGCTTTGATTGCCATCACCCTGGTGCCGGTGCTGATGTACTACTTCATGCGGGGAAAGATGCCGCCGGAGAGCTCCAACCCGGTCTCGACGTTCTTTATCAAGTTGTATTCTCCAGTCATCCGCTGGGTGCTGGTCTGGAAGAAGACCACCATCGCCCTTAATATCGTTGCCCTAGTGATTGCCGTGCCGCTGTTCATGAAACTGGGATCCGAGTTCATGCCCCCTCTGGATGAAGGTTCCTTGCTCTACATGCCGGTGACACTCCCCAACGTCTCCATTACCGAAGCCAAGCGACTGATCAAGGTGCAGGACACCATCATCAAGAGCCTGCCCGAAGTCGAGCATGTTCTCGGCAAGGTTGGTCGTGCCGAGACCTCCACCGACCCGGCGCCGGTTTCCATGTTTGAAAGTATCATCATCCTCAAGCCCAAAGATAAATGGCGACCGGGAATCAAGAAGGCCGACATAGTGGCCGAGCTGGATAACAAACTTCGGCAGATCGGTGTCAGAAACGGCTGGACCCAGCCGATCATCAACCGCATCAACATGCTTTCTACCGGGGTCAGAACCGATCTAGGGGTCAAAATCTTCGGCAATGACCTAAATGTGCTCAAAGATCTGGCGATTCAGACCGAAGCCATTCTTAAGCCGATCAATGGCGCGGCTGATGTGGTGGCCGAGCGGGTCACCGGCGGCAACTATATCGATATTGATATCGACCGTGAAGCTGCCGCCCGCTACGGTGTCAACGTCGGTGACATACAGGATGTTATCGAAACAGCCTTGGGGGGTGAGATGCTCTCCACTACGGTCGAAGGGCGCAACCGCTTCCCGATCCGCATTCGTTATCTGCGCGATTATCGTGACAATATGCCGGCCATCCGCCGCATTCTGGTTGCCGGAATGGAGGGGACGCAAGTGCCGCTCTCTCTGGTGACAAAACTGAAAATATCCACCGGTGCGCCTGAGATCAACAGCGAGGGTGGACTGCTCAGGTCGTTGGTATACCTTAACGTCCGTGGCCGCGATATGGGGGGATTTGTCACCGAAGCCAAGGAGACTCTGGAGAAAGAGCTCAAACTGCCACCGGGTTACTATGTTGCCTGGTCCGGTCAGTGGGAGAACCAGATTCGCGCCAAGGCCCGCTTGCAGATGCTGATTCCCATCGGTATTCTGATAATCTTTATCCTGCTCTACTTCACCTTCCATTCGGCTCTGGAGGCGAGCATGGTCATGCTCTCGGTTCCCTTTGCCCTCGTGGGGGGGGTCTATCTGGTCTCTGCCCTGGGCTATAATCTCTCGGTTGCTGTCTGGGTCGGGTTTATTGCCTTGTATGGCATTGCCGTGGAGACTGGGGTGGTCATGGTCATCTACCTGCATGAGGCGTTGGATAAGAAACTGATCAACGGGCCGTGCACGGAGCAGGATATCTATGACGCCACCTTCGAAGGGGCGGTGCTGCGCCTGCGGCCCAAACTGATGACGGTAGCTGTGGCCCTGCTCGGCCTTCTCCCTATCATGTGGTCAACCGGTACCGGCGCCGATGTGATGAAACCGATCGCTGCGCCGATGATCGGCGGCATGATCTCTTCGGCAGTGCACGTGCTGATCATGACGCCGGTGATCTTTGTCTTGATGAAGAAGCGGGATTTGAAAAAAGGACGGCTGCACTATTCGGGGATGAAACATTGATGAATGCTGTAGCCGCTGCAATGTAGAATATGCTACGCAACTGTTGAATATTCTCTATGCGACAAAGCTGAAATAAATTATAAATGACGTATAATCAGTACGTTATGAATTGGTACAGCAAATGCAAAAGTATTTATAGCTAAGCAATTTTATCTAATCAAAGGAGAATTCGTCTTATGAAGAAATCGTTACTTATCGGGCTATTGATAGCAGTAGCCATGTTATCCGGGTGCGCAGAATTTGGAAGCTCTGCCTACCGCTCTGACAGTGGCAGTAGTAATTACGGTAGGCATTCGCATCATTAATGAAGCAACCAAGTAAACAAACTAAGCAAAGGAGAATTCGTAACATGAAAAAAATGACCATATTAATTGCCGCACTCTTTGCCCTCGCAGCACCCGTAGCTTCTTTCGCCGCAATGAATCATGGTTCCATGGATATGGATCATGGAGGCCATCAGGGCGATGTAGCTCATGAAGAAGTAGTTGATGGCGTGAAAGCGACCTTCAAGGTTATGAGCATGAAAGAGCATATGAAGGCGATGAAGATGGAGATGCCGAAGGAGATGAAGGAGACCCATCATATTGCGGTCGAATTCAAGGATGCCAAGAGTGCTAAGGCTCTGACCGAAGGACAGGTTACGGTTAAGCTGCAGAACCCGGATAAAAGTGATCAGATCAAGGAGTTGATGGGGATGCAGGGGCATTTCGGTGCCGACTTCGACCTGTCGAAAAAGGGGAAATACGGCGTAATGTCAAAGTTCCAGCTGAAGGATGGTAAAGTACGCAGCGCCAGGTTCTGGTACACGGTCAAGTAAAATTAGACATAACGATGTTATGTGTTATGTTTAACTGTACGGAAAGTCATTTTCCGAATTCAAGCCAGGAGGTATTGTATGAAAAGATTTTTGGTGATGTTAGTGGCAGTAGGGTTGTTTGGGGCAATGCCGGCATTTGCTGAACACCCTGATATGAAGCTTCAACATGAGGGCGTACGTCAATGTGCGTTACAGGCGGAATCAATTCAGGAGCAAATCAAGCGTTTGGAAGGAGAAGTTTCAAAGGGCGAGAAGAAATACGATGCAAAGAAGCTTAAAGCTCTTAAGTCAAAACTGGATGAAGCCAATAAACTCCTGATACAACTGAACGCACAGTAATTCCATTTAATCGAGGCGGGTTCAAAGACCCGCCTCAACTTTTCCTGCCAGGTTACCATGAAAAAATCAATTTCCATTATTATAACAACTTGTCTCATGTTGGGATCGTTAGCCTTATCAGGGCTGGCGTTCGCTCATGGTACTGAAAAACATGGCAAAACGGCGCCGGCCGATACTCAGATGGAGAAGTTGCATGCCATGATGCCGATATTTTCTCAATTATCAGCGAACCTTGAAGCTGCTCTGGAGAAAGGTGATACAGTCGCTGCAGATGCGGAAGGGAGCAAGATTCTTTCGACTTTGCCGGATTTGAAAAAATCGAAACCGCACAAAAATATCAAACAGCGGAAAAGATTCGTGGAGCTTGCAACAAGCTTTGAAGAAGCGATAACGTCCACGGTAGACTTGGCAAAAAACGGAGATTTTGCCGGGGCAAAAGCCGCTTTCAAAAATGCTGAGGAGATATGCGCAGCATGTCATGCCAAGTTCCGCGATTGAGCAATGCCTGTCGACAGCGATGAGGAGATAACCTCATGGAAGAGAAAAGCCACTTAACAGAAAGAATTCTTCATCTATTCGAACAGCATCGGCAAGATCTTGCCGAAAAGCAGCAGCAGCTTGACGATGGCATGAAAGAGCTACTGAAAAAGAAGGATCGTCTGGCAGTTAGCGCCAAACGCCGAATTGAAATAGTTGTCCTTCCCATGATGCAAGAGTTGTTGCAGCATTTTGACAACGGCAGAGTCGAAGTACAGCTAAATGATGATTATTTCGGTGGCAAGCTCTATTTCAAGGCCTGTTAGCGGACGGTGGTTGCTTCCTATCCCGGATAATTTCCCTTTCTCAGCAGCTTTTATCCAGGTTTCAAGGGGGTTCATCCGCAGAATCTGTGGGTGACATCAGGCTCAGGCAGTTTCCCAAGCGTGTGATATAGCGCTAGTTTTATGACTTCATAGCTCTTAAAACCGTAAGTTTTTTTAGTGGTGACTTTTGCTTTGTTGTTTAGACCTTCTACCGCGCCCAGTGAAATCTCGTCTCTTGCCCTAAACCAGTTGAGAATGAGAGGGCGATGAGAACGCAGCATACGAGCAA
>JANNRW010000158.1:0-8996 GCA_031401815.1 Geobacteraceae bacterium
CTGATTCAGTACAATATGGCGCTCTCCGACCGGAGCCCATTTTGCGGAAATTCCCGGGCCAAAGAGCGACACTGTTGGAGCATTGAGACCAACCCCCAGATGAAGGATACCTGAATCTCCGGTAACCAGAACCTTTGATTGGGCAATAACAGCAGCAGTTTCAGCAAGAGTTGTCCGGCCACAAAGATTGAGCCCGCGCACACCGGCTGCTATGATTTCCCCTGTGGCAAAATCTTCTGTACCGCCAATAACTACTACATCAACACCTGTAGATAAAAGTGATCGGGCAACCTCGCTGAATCGCTCTGCCCCCCACTTCCGCTCTGGAATGCTTGCACCGGGGAATATTGTTACAAATCCGCCTGATACGCCTGAAAGGAGATCAAGAGCCTTTCCCTCCGCCTTTTCAGGCGCAAAGAGAAATGATCCAGAAAAATTTGCGCCATCCCCTGCCTCCAAAGGTTCCAACAGATTAAGGAAGCTTACAGCTTCATAATCATAATGGGAATAAGGGAGAGGATGGGTCAAAAGCCTTCTTCTGTCATTGGTGTCGAATCCGATAATTACGGCTGCTCCGGTCAGCCTCGCAACTACAGCCGAAAGCCTGTGCCACTGCTCGGTATCAATTACAGCGTCATAGCGACCCTGTAGAGCCTTGAGAAGCTGGGAGAGGTTGTCGTAGAGGAAAAGCTGACGGATCCCGGGAATGAGCTGGAACACCCCGGCGTTTCGCCTCTCGGCAAGAACATCTATATCTGCATCAGGAAAACGTCTCTTCAGAGAGTAAATGGCAGGGGCAAGAAGAGCAGCATCGCCAATTCCGCCGGGGCGGATGATTAGGATAGAAGACAGATTTTTAATCTCTACAGAGGCAACTGGGGAAGGAATCAGGCGGGCAGCAAGACCTCCCATAGTTTTGTCCAGTAATTTCAGCAACTTGATTCTCAACTCTTACCCCTTGCCCTGAAACACGTACTCCTCTGAACCATCAAGAATCCGGTCAACAGCCTCAACCCCCTGCATGAAGGAGTGATCCATATTTGCAACCTCGTACTTCCATGCGCCGAATCGGCCTCGTGAATAAATCCCCTTTGTTTCAAGATAAGGCTGCAAGATGTCGAGAGCCCTGTCCCTGTTAATCGTTGGTATCGGGTATGAATAAGGGATATCAATAAGATAACGGCTTATGATCTTTTTTGCTTCAGATTCATCGATCATGCCAGAGTTGATGAGACCCTGAATCGTAGCATTAATGATTGCGCCACTGTCCTGGGGTTTTGTCGATGAATAGGTTGTTTCGCACATCAAGGAAAAAAAGCGGCCAGTCTCACCACCCGGAACGTTATAAGGAGAGTAGTTGTGGAAGTTGGTCACTCGATAGAAAGGAGAATCGGGCTCAGGAAAGTACATCCAGCATTTTGAATCATTTCTAACGGCTTCGAAACCGAGGCCTACAATCAGACCACTGTTGTGAACCAGGTCACCAGTAGCGTCATACACCCTTTCAGGCAGATTAATGCATGACTTCACCAGCATATCAAGAGGGGTGGTATTGATCAGAATGTCATACGATTCCACCTTGCCGTTACTGAAGGTCACCTGTCTGGAATCCGGATCGATCGAAGTCATTGCGTGATTCAGATGAATCTTTTCCCTGAAATTGTCGGCAATCGCCTCATAGATAGCTCCTGTACCGCCGTGCTTCGGAAATCTGAAGGTACTGTTCGGCCCCCAGCTGAGATCGTCCAGACCTTCTGCGACATTACGCTCAACCCGAGCCAGATCAATCACGCTCACCCGTTCAGCTATCCATTCCTTTGACATCTCTTCAAGTGGTGTACCCCAAACCTTGCGGTTATATGGCTCCATGAAGTACTTCACTATCCCCCTGCCGAACACGCTCTCCATCCATTTATGGAAATTGCGCGCCAACGCAGGATCACCCTGAAGGTTTTTGAGCCCGTCTATGCATTCAGCCAGAACATCAACCGGAAGATAGCGGATGTTATTCTGGAATGGGTAAGGAACCCACTTCTGGAGAATGCGGATCCAGCTCTCACGCTGATGCTCGTACCAGGCATCACCAAGCGCCTCTTCAACTGCTTTGTCAAAGCATGGATAATGGGAGAAGAGGACATGGCCGCCGATATCCCATGTAAAGCCTTTATCATCAACGAATGAGGAGGAAAGACCACCAACATGGCTGCTCTTTTCAAAGACAACCCAGTCCTTGTAACCATGCTTGTTCAGTTGGTAGGCAGCGCCCAGACCGCAGGGGCCGGCACCGAGGATGAGGATTTTCACGGGTGCCCCTCTAGAAAATGTCCGATGATTTCGAGAACATACTCCATCTCTTCAATCCCTATATCCTGATGTACTCCAATATGAATTCCATGATGCCCCATATACTCAGCATTGGGGAATTGGCCCAATCTGTAGCCAAGATATCCGAAACCAGGGCACTGGGTAGGCATGGATGCGAACAGAGTGCGTGTCTCGATGCCGTTTTTCTCAAGATGCTGTGTCAGTTCGGCACGGGTGAATGAAGCGCTCTCATTGATAATTATCGGAATGGCATGGGGTCCGATCTGTTCGTGGGGCTCCTCTTTGATGGAGGATAAATATGGCGCGAAGCGATCAAAGCGATCCAGTACATGTATCAGGTTGTCGTGACGTTTTTTGAGGATCTCAAAGTAGACCTCCATGGCACCAATGCCGATGGCAGCCTCCATTTCATTCATCTTGCAGGAATAGCCGATACGGTCAAAAGTGAAGCGAACATCCTCACCACCTTCTCCGCTGAAGCGTTTGGCGCAATAAGTTACAGTGTCTACATTCATGACGCAGCGTTTGCAGGTGCAATTTCTCCCATGTGAGCGGAGTGAGCGAAGAATCTCCGCGTACTCCTCACTGTTAGTAGTGATAACCCCACCCTCTCCAGTAGTTATTATGTGAGCCACGTAAGTACTGAATGCAGCCAGATCGGCCAGACTGCCGGCTGGTTTGCCCTTATATAGTGCGCCGTGGGCTTCGGCCGCATCTTCCACAACAATCAGGTTATATCTTTTTGCGATGGCGTTTATAGTGTCCATCTCGGCTGGCTTGCCCATCAGATGTACCGGCATGATGGCTCTGGTTCTGGAGGTAATAGCCGCTTCAATTTTTGCAGGATTGATGTTGAGAGTTTCGCGCTCGATATCAACGAATACGGGAGTAAATCCGGCATGTATCACTGCATTGCCTGTAGCAACAAATGAAAGCGCCGGGACAATCACTTCGTCACCACGACTGGCACCAAAATCGTGCAGTACAGCAAGAGCAAGCAGATCAGCGTCTGTACCGCTGCTGACGGCAACCGCTTCCCTGACTCCAACTAAGGCGGCAAAACGCTCCTCGAATTCACGCACCAATCTGCCACACGAGATCCGTCTGGTTTCAAGACATTCATTAATCAGACCTTTAGCTGTCTCTGTAATTGTAATTGTTCCAAATGGGACAGATCGAATATTACCCATAAACATATACTCCGTTAATCATTAAGAAGTTTGCGCTTTAATCGGGTAGAACAGATGCGTTCAACATGATCCCTGACAAGTTTGCCAAACTTCTGCTCAAGCATGGAGAGGTATAACGGAGCGGAAAAATAGGCATGGAATGCGTCATCTCGAAACCTGAGTACTTCTGCCGCTCTGACGTGTCTGGTGGGAAGCGGTATGGCTTCGTAAGAATGCTGCGAATATCCGTGCCATTTTTCGGGCAGTTGCCAGCCATTTTGCAGAGCTATGTCATACAGTTGTGACCCGGGATACGCCATGGCGCTGTAGAAATTTGCAAATTCACAATTCAGTTCCAGTGCCATATCAAGCGTTTCCTGCATGGTAGTGAGGGTTTCTTCCGGCAGACCGAATATATAGTTGCCGATGACGTGAATACCGGCATCCTGAATTGACCGGACGACATGTTTAACGTCCTGGACACGCATCCGTTTAGAGGTGCTGTCACGCACGTCGGGATTGGCCGATTCAATACCCAGAGCCAGCCAGTTGATCCCGGCCTGCTTCATGCGCGACAGGTTTTCCGATTTGACCGTGTCTACTCTTGCATAAGCCCAGATATTGAGGTTGTAACAACGCTCAATCAGCAGATCAACAATTGCCATATAGTGCGGCTCATGTAACACAAACAGTTCATCAACAATTTTGAGGTTCCGGACACCGTACTCATTGACCAGAAGGTCTATCTCTTCTATTACGCGCTGAGGAGTGCGATAGCGGATTCCGGGTTTGCCGAAGGGAGTGTTGATGCAGCAGAAGACACAATTATACGGACAGCCCAGACTCGTGTAAATGGCTCCATACGGTGAACGATGCTCAATATCATCAAAGCAATGCCAGTTGTGAGCTCTGTAGAGATGCATCGGCAACAGATCCCAGGCAGCCGGCGGCAACATGCTGCTCAAATCAGCCATCAGCGGAGGGGGCGGGTTTGAGCAGATTATATCGCCGTCGTAATACCACAGGCCAGGCACCGAACTGAAATTGCCAGTGTCTTCCTTCAACCTCCCCAACAGCTCTGACAGAGTGGTAAACCCCTCACCCTGAATAACGAAATCAACCTTTTCTTCGATGAGTGTTCGTTGCGGTAATGCCGATGGGTGAAGACCGGCAAGAGCAACTTTGGCAGAAATGCTGCCTGAAAGCGCCTCACATATCAGGCCAACATTGGTCATATTCTGTGTGGAGGCGGATGGTTGGGATCCGTAAACTATAATTGCGACCAGGCGGGGATCAAGCTGTCCGGCACGCCCGGCAACTTCATCAGGTGACAGGTTTTCAGCGTTAGCATCTATGATTGCAATCTTATAGCCCATGTTGCGCAAATAAGAGGCCATTACAGCCGCCAGAAAGGGGGGCTCTATTCCGGCAACGTCGTCCCCCAGATTCTGGAATACCTGTCGACGATTGCCGGGATTTACAAGGACGATATCAACGGATCCCTGAATCACCTGGAACGCAACCTATTTACGAGTGTTGTTACGGTCGCTTCGTCCATACCGTTAATCCTGTGCAGATGGTCGCGGCTTCCAAGTTGAAAAACATAGGAATCATTGAAGCCTATACGATCCAGCGTTATGTCAGAACGGCGTTCAGTGAGAACCGAAGCTACTAAAGAATCGAGCCCACCGGCATTTATGAAGGCCTCCTCCATGGTGATGATATGACGATAGGCACTCAAGGCGTCATGCAACTTGTCGCTCCTGAGTGGCTTGAGCATAAACAGGTCGATCACACCGACGTTTCCGAGCTCTTTGGCAACCAGAAGAGCGCGATGGGTCATGAAGCCGGTGGAAACCAGACATACGTCGCTACCATGTATCAGTTCACAGAAACCGGTTTCAAGCTGGATCCGGTCTGCTTTCTGGTAGAGCTGCGGCAACGCCTTACCGTCAAAACGAAGGTATTTAGGGCCGTTATTGGCAATGGAGTAATCCACAAATGTTTCTGCCAATGTCGCATCGCTAGGAGAGAATACTGTCATGTTGGGTAAAAGACGCATGATGCTCAGATCTTCCAGGCAGTGGTGAGTCGGGCCTGAAACTTGATAGCTAACTCCGCTACCTACCCCTATCAGATTGACGTTAACGGGTCTGATCTGTGATGACACAGAGAGATTAACTCTCACCTGCTCATAGGCTCTCATAGATATAAAAGGTGCAATGGCATAGCCGTAGACAATCTGACCCTCCAGAGCCAGTCCGGTAGCAACGTTGACTAGGTTCTGCTCGGCAATACCGACGTTGATAAACCGGTCTGGAAATTCCTCTCGCATCCTGTCAAGCGCCGGAGAACCAAGGTCGGCTGCCAGGAACCAGATATTTTCATTACTGGTCATGCGGTTGCAGAGAGTTTCGATAAATACGTCCCGCATGGGTCGGGATATCATACCAGTCCCTCCAGAGCGGTTTCCAACTCCTGTGCTGAAAGCGACTTGATATGACAAAGAGTATCGGACTCCAACACCGGAACCCCCTTGCCTTTTATCGTGTCGGCGATAACAGCCTTGGGTCTGCCATTGCGCTCTCCCTTGCAGGCCTTGAGTGTGGCGCAGATCTGATCGAGATCGTGCCCGTCTATGCGACAACACTCCCAGTCAAAAGCTGAAAAACGCTTCTCCAACGGCTCCAGATTGATGATTTTTTCGCAACGATCCAGCATGCATAGCTTGTTGTTGTCAATTATAGCCACAATATTGTCCAGGCCATGCTGAGCAGCAAACATGATCCCCTCCCATACGGAGCCTTCGTTTAACTCACCATCACCAAGCATTACAAAGATAGTCGCATCGGATTTTCTGCTCTTGAGCGCCAGCGCCATGCCGCAAGCAACTCCAAGGCCATGACCCAGGGAGCCGTTGATAGTTTCATAGCCGGGGATTATTGTGTCGGGAATCCCTCCCAAGAATGACCCCTCCTGGCAGATATGATCGAGCTCATCAGAGCCGAAATAGCCAAGGTCTGCCAGAATCGGGTAGTAACAGATCGAGCCATGACCTTTGCTTATGATCAAACGGTCTCGTCCTTCCCACCGTGGATTGCATGGATTAAAAGCCATAACATCCCCGTAATGCAGCCCAACAAAAAGTTCAACAGCCGATAATGATGAAGCGATCCGGGTTTCCGGGGCAAGCCCGTGAATTCTGAGAGTTTCCCGACGCACCCAGAGGGCTTTTCTCCTTAAGGCTTGCGTGTCAATGGGTAACGACATGCTAATCTCCATTCCTGCTAATGTCGTTTAGCTCCTGAAAAGGAGAAATTTCTTGTGAATTGCGTTCATTTTCTATTCGGGAATAATCTTCTTCATGCTGGAAATAGACTATCTGACTGCCGTTATAGTCAAAGGAGAATGGAACATGAATCAGATGTTTCAATGCCTCGCGAACCCTGTTCTGCCGATCAGGCGGCACAAAGAGCAGCAAGAAACCGCCCCCGCCTGCGCCCGTTATTTTACCTCCGATTGCGCCGACACTGCGCGCCGCTTCATAAGCCTGATCAACTCCGATGTTTGAAACGCTGGCGCTGAGGCTTCGCTTTGCGAGCCATCCTTCGTGAAGAAGCTCTCCAAATCCGCAAAGGTCTCCGGAGCTGTTGAGCAGGGAGAGGCTCTCATCCACAAGATCCTTCATAATCAGCAACTGACTTTTTTTGGATTCAATGTCAGTGACGTAACTGACTGCAACATCAGCAGCTGTACGTTTAATGCCGGTATAGAACAACATCAGGTTATTGTTAAGTTCATGCAGACGATCGGCGCTCATGATAACCGGACGAACTGAAATTTCGCCGTTCTGCAGGAATTGCATATGATTGAAGCCGCCATAGGCAGCCGTAACCTGATCCTGCGATCCGACCGTTTCCCTGATCATATCCTGTTCGATCTTGATACTTTCCATCGCCAGCTGGTGCTTGGTCGGCATTACACCTTTGAGTGCATACAGGGCATTCAGCAGGCCAACTGTAAAGGAAGAACTGGAACCCATACCACTACGCGCAGGGAGGTCGCCATCATGGTGAACTTCCACACCCCGTTCGATATTCATATAGCGCAAAACTTCACGGATAGCGGGGTGCTTGATCTCGTCCAGATAAGTGCAATTCTCGATTATTGAGTAAACAAAACGGCTCTTGTGTTCAAAAAAAGGGGGGAGGTAGCGACATGTAATATAGCAGTACTTGTCAATTGCCGTAGCCAGAACAGCGCCGCCATGATTGAGATACCAGCCAGGATAATCAGTTCCACCACCAAAAAAAGAGATACGATAAGGCGTCCTGCTTATAATCATTGCTTTCCTCTCACCTGATCTAAAAAAATAACTGGGAACGCTGATACTCTTCAGGGATTCCAATGTCTATGAATGACCCGGCGCATTGGTGTCCATAAATACCGTTGGCAATTAGTGAAGGGATCAATTCGCGCTCTAATGAAACGGAACAATTTTCTGGAATCGCGCTGATTTTTGCGATGGGGAGAAGATAGATGCCGGCATTGATCCAGCCTGGGCCTGCTTCCCCCCCCTTTTCGATGAAACTCTCCACACGGGAAGCCTCGTTTGTCTGTACCGTCCCGAATCGGGAGACATCCTCAACCCGGGCAAGAACCATTCCTGCGCAGGCTCCGCTGGCAGCCTGCCTAACGATGAAGTCCGCAATATCGCACCGGCAGTAGGAATCTCCGTTCAGAACCAGGAGCATATCGCCCGACACCATCCCGACAGCATTTCGTAAAGCGCCACCAGTACCAAGCGGGATATCTTCAATGGAATAGCTGAGTTCCATTCCGCAGTAGTTATACCCTAATTCCTCTTGTATCATGGCTGCCATGTAGCCAGTACATAGTACCGTTTTTCGTATTCCGGACTCTACCAACTGGTCAAGCAGGTGGGTTATAAAGGGGCGCCCTGCCACCGTGGCCATAACCTTGGGACGGTCACTCACGACCGAACGGAGACGTGTCCCCAGCCCACCTGCCAGTATGGCTGCGTAGCGTACCATGGATTAGATATTCTTGCCAGGCATTCGGCCCATCAGGCAAAATCCCTTGATAAGTTCGCAGATGCCATCATCTAAAGATCTTTTAGCCGTAAAACCGGAATCAGCCAGACGCTTATTGGAAACTACGTAATTGCGCTTATCAGGATCGCTGCCCACCTCGGAAAAATGAAGGTAGAATTTCGGAATATGTTCCTTGATTTTGCGAGCTAGCTCTTCTTTGGACAGGTTGGCTGAATCAAGTCCCACATTGTAGGGCCTGCCGATCATCACTGCCTGGTTCTGGATACAGTGGATAAAGCAGTCGGCTACATCACGGATATGGACGTAGTTGCGTTTGAAGTCCTTTTCAAAGATAACCAAAAAGCCGTCGAAAAAGGCGGCATAGGTGAAGTGATTCACCAGCAGATCCAGCCGGGGACGAGGCGACATACCGAATACCGTGGCAAGG
>JANNRW010000159.1:0-3517 GCA_031401815.1 Geobacteraceae bacterium
AGCTGAACCCATGCCTGATAGTTTTTCGGCTCCCTGGCTACTATCTTCTCCGCCTCTACAATCCTCTGATTGTAATCAGCAGGCGATCCGCTACCCATAGGGACAGCCGCCGGAGCAGATGCTCCCTTGCTCTTGTTGGTCACGCTGAAAATAAGGAACCCGCCGAGCAGTCCGACCAGTAGTGCAACAATAATATAAACCAGATTTTCCTGTTTCACCTTGAAAACCCTCCCTAAGCCTTTGCTCTGATGCCGCGCTCTTCCCATAAAGAGACAATCGGGCTGGCAACGAAGATTGATGAATAGGTTGCAACAGCTATTCCTATTACTAGAGCAAAGGCAAAGTCATGAATGACCTCTCCACCGAATATGAAAAGTGATACTGCTGCAAGAAAAGCGGTAAGAGAAGTTACAATGGTTCGCGAGAGCACCTCATTGATGCTCTTGTTGAAAATATTGTGCATCGCCTCTTTGAGGTTTTTGTGCAGATTTTCCCGGATCCTGTCAAAAACTACCACTGTGTCAGTCAGAGAGTAACCTGCAATAGTCAAGACTGCCGTGATAAAGAGGAGATTCATCTCCTTGTTCATCAGGTAGAATATTGCAAACATCGCCAGAATATCGTGCGCAGTCGCTATGATGGCACCAACGCCGAATTTGAAGTCAAAGCGCCAGGCAATATAGAGGATGATTCCGACCATGGCAATGACAATGGATATCAGGGTGTCCTTGCGAAGCTTGTCACCAACCGATGGCCCGATTTCAGTGGAGCTTTCAACAATAAAAGAGTTGCCTGCAAACTCTTTCTTGAAAACATCTTCAATGGTCTCGGCGACTTTTCCTGTTGCCAATGTTGTTTTACCGACTTTGACAAGCAGCTTGTTCCCCTCTTTTATATCCTGCAGGGTCGCCTCTTTCAGGTGATGCTTCGCCAGAGCCTCTCTTGCCTTGTCCATGCTGACCGGTTGGGTGAATTTGAGCTGCACCGCTGTCCCGCCGGAAAACTCTATCCCCATGTTTGCGGCACCGCGCGCCATCTGGATCATGCCGATCAGGCCAAGGATAGCTATGATACCGGAAACAATGAAAGATACCTTCCTCATCCCGATGAAATCTATGCTGGTTTTACCAATAAGCTCCATATATTCCCCCTAAATACTCAATCTCTTCACACTCATCCTGCTCAGTGCAAAGTCAAAGACCACTTTGGTGGCCACTAGCGAAGTAAACAGATTGATTATGATTCCAAGGCTTAAAGATACGGCAAACCCTTTTACCGGCCCTGTGCCGAACTGAAACAGCACAGCCGCGGTAATCAGGGTTGTGACATGCGAGTCCATGACAGTAAGAAATGCCTTGTCATAGCCAGCGTCAACTGCAGCCATGACCGGCTTCCCGAGTCGCAGCTCTTCCCGTATTCTCTCAAAGATAAGCACGTTTGAATCAACCGACATCCCTACAAGGAGTACGATGGCAGCTATTCCGGGAAGGGTCAGGGTAGCGCCCAGAGCAGCAAGAGCCCCCATCAGGTAGATGATGTTAAGGATCATGCCGTAATTTGCAACAAGACCCGAGAGCTTGTAGTAAAAGGCCATGAAAACAATGACCAGTACCACACCGATAAGACCGGCCATCAACCCCTTGTTGATCGAATCCTGACCAAGGGAGGGGCCTACCGTTACGTTCTGGACTATTTTGACCGGTGCGGGGAGTGATCCGGCTCTGAGAACTATGGAGAGGTCTGCGGCATCCTTGTCGGAAAAGGAGCCTGATATCTGTGCGCTTCCGCCGGAGATTCTCTCGCGGATTACCGGAGCAGAGTAAATGGTATTATCAAGAACAATCGCAAAGCGCTTCCCGACATTGGCGGCTGTCACCTGGTCAAACAGCCTTGCTCCGGTGGAGTTGAATTCAATGGCAACATAGGGCTGGTTGAATTGCGAATCTATCCGCACCTGGGCGTCGGTCAGAAGATCGCCGGTTATCATCGCCTTTTTCTTGACTACAAGAGGGATTTCAGTAACAGCACCGGTAGTCGGGTCAACCTTTTTTTCTTTCAGAAGTTCGTCATCTTCAGGAATGCTCCCAGGGGTCGCCAGAGCCGGATTGATGTTTTCATTCACAAGTTTGAACTCAAGGCGTGCGGTTTTTCCGATAAGTTCGATGGCTCTTTTGGGATCCTTGATACCAGGGAGCTGGACAACAATATTGGTCAGACCTTCCCGCGCAATTATAGGTTCCGTCACACCAAACTGGTCAATACGGTTCCTGATCGTCTCAAGAGCCTGGGTGACAGATTTGTCCTTCCGGTCAGTAGCCACTTTTTCATTCATCCGGATCTGGATGATGTTGAATCCCCCCTCCTCAAACTGGGGGAGGAGCTCCATCTCCGGGTACTTCTTCTTGATCAGCGCCTGCACTGATTCTGCTGTCCCCTTGTCATAGAGGGAGAGTTGAACCTTGTCGGCACCGAGTCTGGCAATCCGCTTGAAACGGAGTGTCTGCGAAGTCAATGTATCTTCAAGGTCAGTGGCAATCAGATCCAGAGCACCCTCTATGGCTTTGGGAGTATCAACTTCCATTACAAGGTGCGAGCCACCCTGAAGGTCAAGCCCAAGATGGATCTTGTCCTTGGGGAGAACTCCGCTCCACCAGGAAGGGAGTTTGGTAATAAGAGTCGGCGTCATGAAGACAGCCGACAGAAGGAGGAAGGCGACGACAAGTATAACGCGCCAGTTAATTCCCTTCGACATGCCGGATACTCCTTTCATTTTGGTTAGTTCGAAAATTACTTGTTAAGCATGCTGGCTATATGTGCCTTGTACAACTTGATATTCACTCCAGTGGATATTTCGAGGGTAACAATTTCATCATCAACAGAGTTTACCCTGCCATGAATCCCGCCGGCAGTTACCACCATGTCCCCTTTCTTCAGCGCTTCAAGGAGGGCGCGGTGCTCTTTTGCCTTCTTCTGCTGGGGTCTGATAAGCAGAAAATAGAATATCGCAAACATCATGACAAGTGGGAGAATATTTGTCAAAGTTGATTGAATGCCTCCTGCTGCTGCTGCCCCGGCGGGAGGGGTACCCATAGCAAATGCCAAACCGATCATAAAAACCTCCAGAATAAATATTGTGAAATTTGAATTGTGAATATTGCCTTAAATAAAACCGAATTTCAACTCAAATACTTCTGTTGCCCCCTTTTTAAATAGAACGCGCTCCTGAACTCCTCGAAACTGTCTGTTGCGATTGCGTTTCTGGCCTGCTTCATAAGATCAAGATAATAGTGAAGGTTATGCAGGGTATTGAGCCTTGCGGAAAGAATCTCCTTGCAGCGGAAAAGATGCCTTAAGTAGGCGCGGCTGAAAGTCCGGCATACATAGCAGTCACACTCATCGTCAAACGAAACCGAAACTTCACCAATTTTTATGATTGCCGAATCTCACCTTAAAACGGAACAATTTTTAAAAGATTCGGGACTTCCTTATACTATTTTGAAACAGATTGCAGACCGCT
>JANNRW010000160.1:0-7942 GCA_031401815.1 Geobacteraceae bacterium
AAGCGGCTTCTCCAAAGGGCGCAAATCAGTGAGTCAAAAATGGGAGCAGATCAAGGCTGCCCGAGAACTGGAGAAGAGCTGGCAAAAGGATGAAATACTTGAAGCGTACCTGAATCTGGTCACCTACAGGGGAGAGCTGCAAGGTGTTGCGGCTGCTTCCAGAGGGCTGTTCGCCAAGGAGCCAGCCGGGCTTGACGATCATGAGGCATGCGTCCTGGCGGCGCTTGTGCGCTCTCCTAATGCGCTGCCGATAGAAGTGGGTCGGCGGGTGGCAGCGCTGACCCGCTCTCTCTATCCGCAGGTCAGCTCTTACGAGGCGGAAAAGTTTACTATTGAACGTCTCTCCCGTCCCTATCTGCTAGCGTCCCGGCTTGCACTTGCACCCCACGTTGGCCGAAAACTGACTGTTTCTGCCAGAGCTGAAAAAGGGAAGAGGAGCCGGGTTAATCAGCTTAAAATCACTTCTACGCTTGATTTGCGTGTGCAAAGTTTTTCATTTGAGACCTTGCGGCAGCAGTTAAATGCTCTGCAGGGTAGAAATGCGAGTGAAGGGGCACTGCTCGTTGTTGAGAATTTGACCGGAAATATTCTCGCCTATGTTGGTTCAGTCGGTGTCAGCCAGGTGGATGGAGTTATTGCCAGACGTCAGGCCGGATCAACCCTGAAACCATTTCTTTACGGACTGGCTATTGAAAAACGGCTGCTTACCGCAGCATCGCTTCTGGATGATTCTCCTCTCCATGTCCCGACAGAGCGGGGGCTCTATGTACCGCACGATTATGATCATGGTTCGCGAGGCCCGATGAGCGTACGCACAGCACTATCCTCTTCGCTCAATATCCCTGCGGTGAGAACACAGCTGCTAACCGGCACCGCGCCGTTTGCCGAGAGACTGCGCCGTATCGGGTTCGATTTACGACAACCAGCCGAATTCTATGGATTTTCTTTAGCTCTAGGCACTGCGGATGTTACTCTGCATGAACTTGTCAATGCGTATCGAACTCTGGCCAGGGGGGGGCTCCTGAGTGACTTGCGTCTGACTCCAGGAGCAGCAGGGAAATCCCGGCGAGTCATGGACTCTGCTGCTGCTTACATAATTGCAGACATTCTGGCAGACCGATCATCCCGCAGTATCGGTTTTGGTTTTGATAATTCGCTGACAACCCGCTTTTGGAGCGCCGTCAAGACCGGAACGAGCAAAGACATGCGCGATAACTGGTGTGTAGGGTTTTCAGAGCGGTACACAGTCGGTGTCTGGGTCGGCAACTTTGGCGGAGAACCGATGTGGAATGTTTCGGGTGTTTCTGGCGCTGCCCCGGTCTGGCAGGAGGTTATGAACTTTTTGCATCGTGACAGCAGAAGCAGTGCGCCGCCACGTGCCAAAGGGGTGGTGCTTGCCCATGCAGGAATTCAGTCCAATGGAGAGATTGACAGGGATGAACTGTTTCTGGTCGGCACCGAGCCCCAGACCATGTCAACTGCCGGTACAATGGCAGCTCCCTGGCTTATGCCCCGGATTGCCTACCCTCCGGAAGGGACTATTATAGTCCTTGATCCTGATATTCCAGATGAAAATCAGCGGGTATTCTTTACTGCTGAGAGAGTTGGAAACAATGAACTCAGGTGGGAGCTTAACAATGTAGATCTGTCACCAGTTGCGGAAATTAATCGCTGGATGCCACGTCCAGGCAGATACAAGCTTGCCTTGATTGGCTCTTCAGGAGAGACCCTTGACAAGGTTTCTTTTGAAGTGCGTGGTTACGCGAGAGAAAATAACGTGCAGTAATGCTAAATATCTTCCGTGCTTGAAACAACCTGGTTCCAGGCGTCCCCAACTCCCATCAATGCTACGAATTCATTCAACTTATCAATTGAAATAACTTCACGCGAGGCTTCAAGCATTCCCTTGATATCACTGATATGCTTTGGTGAGCGCCCTTCCTTGAAATACTCCAGCTTTTTTACAATGACATATTCAGGTGGAGCCACTCGAATCTGAATCCCCCCAAGGGTAAAAATTCTGGGATTTCCGATCGCCCAGTGTAGAAGAGTGTCGTTGCCTGCCGGATAGATATCAGCCTTGAAACCTGTTGCATGATGGATAATGTTGAAATGTCCACGAGTACTACGGGCGCACTCTACGCCGATAACTTCCGGTGGCGGGCAGTAAAACTCTTTTTCAGGAAACGCATTAATAATCGCCGGAATCTGTTTTAGTGAGACTTCCACAACAAGGTCGATGTCATTGGTCATACGGGGATCGCCATATACAATAACGGCCACCGATCCGGTCACCACATGCCGTATTCCCGCACTGCCAAGGCGTTCAAGGAAAATGGTAAACATATCAGGTGCGAGCATACAAAAACGCCTCCTTCACTCTGCGGTCAATCTCTGTTTCGGAGAGTTCCGGATGAAACGATTGCAATGCCGCCTTTTTAAGAGCCCTTGCAGAATGAAACAACTGATTGGCAACCAGCAGTTTTTCCTCTGCCGTCATTTTGGCTGTTATTTCCCGTTGTTTACTCATCTGACCTCCGCAGACAAAAAAATACACCTGGCGCAGGGGAGTGTCAACGCAATTACATGGCATAGTTGAGTATTCATATTGACGATATGCTTCTGTCATCATACATTACATGCCTGCCTTGGAGGTGCAGGCAATGCGTGTGACTTTGAATATTCCTGATGATCTGATAGATGAGGCACAGCGGCTCTCCGGTCAGAAAACCAGAACCCGGACTATTGTCATGGTCATGGAAGATTATGCCCGGAGGAGAAAGCTGGAGGATCTTCTTGCCTTGCGCGGCAAAATCAGTATTGATTACGACTGGGAACGGGAAGAAGAGGCTGTGCTGAGAGCTGCTGAGAGACAGACATGAAAAATTTCTGGAGCCAACGTTTTTTATCCTGGTCACTGCGGACTCATCTGCTTTTGCTCGCCTTACTGCTAGCCCTCCCTTCAGTTGCATTGATAATTCATCTGGTTGTGTCACAACGCAAAGATGCTTTCAACAATGGACTCTCTGAAGCAAAAAGGATGGTCAACAATATCGCATTAGAGCAAAACAACCTGACAGAAAATACGGAGCAGCTGTTAACGATACTTGCACAGCTGCCGGAGGTAAAAAAACGTAATGAAGCTGCTGTAAATACGATCTTGTCCAACATTATCAGTATCAATCAGCAGTACGTCAATATTGTTATTGCTGATCCGGCAGGAGCTGCTTGGGCTTCAGGATTACCAATAACAGAAAATCTGAAGATAAGAGAGATTCGCAATGTACAAAAAAATCACATTGCTTCAGGGGGAGCCAGTTTTGACAAAGCGACCAAAAAAACCACGATAAATTTTCTCTACCCGGTAGCAAACGCCAAAAGTGCTGTCGGAGATGTCATAGCGGTCAACTTCAATCTCGATTATCTGAATGTATTATTGAAAGATTCAGGGTTATCTGAAGGCTCCGGGTACACTCTCTTTGACAGTGAAGGGGAGATAATAAGTTACGGCTCAGGGGATTATGTCAGGGGAGAACAGAGTGAATCTCTCTTTCTCAGGATGAAGAATGGTCCGGACGAAGATTCATTTATTTTGAGACTGAAGGGCAATAACGAAATATTGGCATATCGAAAGTTGAGTCTTCGTGGAGAGGATTCACCCTACCTGTACATTCTCGCGAGCATTCCTTTCCAGGAAATTCTGGACAAAGCGAATGCCAACGAACTCAAGAACCTGTTTTTACTCTTTCCCAGCCTGTTTGTTGCAATTGTCATAACTATTCATATCGGGAATTACAGTTTTGTTGAAAGGATAAAGACATTGCAGGAAGCTTCACAGCGCCTTGCTTCGGGGGATCTTGATGTGAGAGCTTCCGACCTTGTAAAGGGTGGTGAGCTGGGTGAATTGGGGGAGTCATTTGATGAAATGGCGCGGCAACTTCTGGCCAGAGAGCAGGCTATTCGAGATAGCCGGGAAGAGCTTGACGATCTCTACAATAATGCCCCGTGTGGTTATCATTCGCTGGATAAGGACGGGATGATCATACGGATGAACCGCACAGAGCTGAACAGGCTGAAATACAGCCCGGAAGATATTGTCGGGCAAATCAGGTTTGTCGACATTGTTGCCGCTAAGGATAGAGATAAGTTTGAGGAGAGCTTTTCACTCTTGAAAGAGCGGGGAGAGGTAAATAATCTTGAGCTGGGGCTGGTTTGCAGCGACGGTTCAATAGTGCCGGTGTCACTGAATACAACAGTTCTTCAAGGGGATGATGGTTCATTTCTCTTAAGCCGAAGCACTACGTATGATATTTCTGAGCGCAAGGAAGCGGACCGGAAATTAAATAAGCTGAATAAAAACCTCGCGCTCAGGGTTGATGAAGAGATAGAGCGACGTCTCATGCATGAAAGACTGCTGGCGCGTAATGCACGTCTTTCTGCGATCGGGGAGATGATCGGGGCTATTGCTCATCAGTGGAGACAACCTCTGGCAACTCTTGGAGCAACAATCCAGAGCATCAGAATGGCCTGGGAGGAGCATTGTATCGACGATGAGTTTTTGGAAAAAGCCGAAGCTGACTCTCAGATGCAACTTAATTACATGTCTGATACTATTGAGGACTTCAGAAACTTTTTCAGTCATGAGAAGCTGATAGAGCGATTTGATGTCAAGGAGAAGATAAATGAGGTGGTTTTACTTGTTGCCCCCAAATTTTCCAATTCAGGTATGATCTTGCAGGTAATCGACTCTGTTCCGGACAGTTTGCTCGTGATTGAAGGTTATCAGAATGAGTTCAAGCAGTCTGTTATCAACCTGATAAGCAACTCGTTTGACGCTATTGTTACAAAAGTGAAGGATGGAAGTGGCTCTGTCGAAACTGCAGACCCCTATGGTTTGATTGAAATAAATCTGGCTGATGAAGGAGATCTTGTAGTAATAGAAGTGCGGGATAATGGTTGCGGAATACCTGCCGAGTTTGCTGACAAGGTATTTGAACCTTATGTAACCAGCAAATCAGCTGATAAAGGGAGCGGTATAGGACTTTACATGACCAGACTTATTATTGAGGAGAGTATAGGGGGTAGTCTCAGCTTTACGAGCGGGTCTGAAGGCACAATCTTCAGGATCGCAGTGCCAAAGAGTCAGCCGGACAGGGAGAGTGGTAATGTCTGATAAAACAGGTTTGAAAATACTCTTTGTCGAAGATGAGCCGGTGCTGCGAGAACGTATCTGTATAATGCTGAAGATGCATTTCGAACAGGTGTTTTTCGCAGGTAACGGAAAAGAGGGGCTGGAGCTCTTTTCACTGGAACGTCCGGATGTTGTTGTCAGCGATATCATGATGCCGGTGATGGACGGTCTGGAGATGACGAAACGTATTCTGGCCATAGCCCCTGAAACCCCGGTAATATTCTGTACTGCATTCACGGAAACAAGTTATCTTCTTCAGGCGATTGAACTGGGTGTTTCCGCCTATATTCGCAAACCGCTGGATGTCAGAAAACTGGTAAAAACTATCAAGCATGCTGCAACACCGATCTTGCAAAGAATCGAGCTGGAAAATGCAAAGCAGCGCGAGCAGAGCTCCCTTGAACTGCTTTTGGGGAACAGTCAGGCCATGCGAAGTGTCATCCTTCAGGCACAGCGTGTTGCGGAAACCAATTTCTCGTTACTGCTGCAGGGGGAGACCGGTGCGGGAAAATCTCATCTTGCGTTCATAATTCATGGATTAAGTCAACGCAAGAGCAACCCTTTTTTTACAGTCAATTTAGGCTCCTTACCCGAAACATTGGCAGAGAGTGAGCTTTTCGGGCACGTCAAAGGTGCTTTCAGCGGGGCAGTTGCAACCAAAAAGGGGCTTTTTGAAGAGGCTCATGGAGGAACCCTGTTTCTTGATGATGTGGATTGCGGATCTCCAGCCATTCAGTCCAAAATTCTGCATGCAGTGGAGCAGAAGCGGTTTTATCCGGTTGGAAGTACGAAGCCGGTGGAGATGGATACACGCATTATAACAGCCAGTAATCGCAATCTGCTTGATGAAGCACTCAAAGGGAACTTCAGGGAGGATCTGTACTATCGTCTTGTGGATCTGGTGATTACTATTCCGCCTCTGCGTGAAAGAGGAGCTGATATCGCAGATATGGCTCAGGCGTTTCTAAATGATGCCTCGCAGGAGTTGAACAGAACCCCTCCACGGATTGCCCCTGATGCTCTCCTTCAATTGAGTCGCCATCAGTGGCCGGGTAACGTCCGGGAGTTGAAGAGTGTCATGAGGCGTGCAGCGCTATTTGCCGAAGAAACAGTTAACGCAGATGATCTGATTAATATTCTGAATGTAATGCATCAGAAAGAGATGGAGAAATCCAATATTGTTTTACGATCTTTTGATGAAATAAAGCGCGATGCTGTCAAGCAGGCTCTCCTTGCAACCGGAGGTAAAAAGATGGAGGCTGCCCGCATGCTGGATGTCGATTACAGCAGCTTCAAACGTATGCTTGAAAAGTACAATATTTAACAATCACCCAACCTGTGATGCAGCTCGCATATGCCATATATTTGGCTTTCAGCCATAACAAACCTTGTTATATATCTGTCTTTAGAAATCTGAACTTTTAGCCTGATCTGTTCAGGCACTCGTCATTTTGCCTACCCCTTTTACTCACCAGCTATTCATTTTGCCTACCCCTCCAGGCCAGTAACAACAACCATTATTCTCATTAATCCAGTAGTTACATGCTTGGCATCACTGTTGCTAATGAAGCTCATGTTTGTCCGAAAAAAACTGTTGTTCTAAATTCGCACAGTCTGTTACGTCGCTATTTAGATCAAAATAAAGAGGCTTCAAATGCTAAGAAAAAAAGAAGATTCGGATTATGCTGTTAAAAGCGTCGACAAGGCGTTTGAATTGTTCGAGTTCCTTGCCGAATTACCGGCAGGAGTACGAATTCATACTCTTGCTGATATGCTTGCCCTGTCGCACAACAAAACCTTTCGCCTCATGAAGACGCTTTGCGACAAAGGTCTGGTGCAGCATGACGAGATCAGCGGTACCTATCAACTGGGGATTTCATCTGTTCCTCTGGCTCAGAAAATCCTTAAAAATGTGAGTGTTGTCAGTTATGCACATCCGGTTCTGGAGGGTCTGGTCAGAAAGCATGATGAAGCGGTATACATGACTGTAATTCAGGATGCGGAGGTGCTTTTTCTGGACATGGTAGATTGCGGGCAGCCTATCAAGGCGGAGCCGTTGGTGGGAAAACGGTTCCCGTTTTTCAGCAATGCTGCGGGCAAGGTCATGAAGTCACTAGACTCGCAGGATTTACTTGAGAGGATGTTGAAAAATGTGACCCGCAGAAATGAAAGACCTGATTTCGAAAAACTCAGGCTTGAGATGAGCGAAATTCGTGCAGCCGGTGTGGCGGTTGACAGGGGCGGTCTGGGTGAAGGAATCATAAGTGTGGCTGTAGCAATAAGGGATTATTCCGGCAAGGTCGTCGGAGCCATCACGCTGATCGGGCCTGCCTTCAGAATGCTGGCTGAACGCCTGGAGAACGAGATCATTCCATCCCTTAAAGAGGGGGCGGAGCTTCTTTCTGGCAGGTTTGGCTACTGCCCGGCATACGTAAATTAAGCAAATTTAGGAAAGGGGGATAAAATCGGCAGCGTTGGTAGACACGTATGGCAGTATAAAAATATAAAAATGGAGGTTACATCTAGATGTCTGAGAAAGAAAACATGTCGACAGCTGACACTACAACCAATGTGCGGGAACGATCCCGTCCGATGACCAAAGATGAGCAGAGGGTTATTGCGGCTTCTTCTGCGGGGACGATTTTTGAGTGGTACGATTTCTACCTTTACGGTTCGCTCGCCGCTATCATTGGGGCTCAGTTCTTCACTGCTTTCCCTGAAAGCACGCGGAACGTTTTTGCGCTGCTCGCC
>JANNRW010000161.1:0-8034 GCA_031401815.1 Geobacteraceae bacterium
CTTTTCGAGGCGTTTCTCAACAGCCTTATCATCAAACATGAACTTTTCACGAGAAACCTTGAGCCCTTCGAATTTTTCAACAGATACTTCAGGAAAAACCTCAATTGTGGCCGAGTATCTGAAGGGATTTCCAGGTACCAGGGGTTCGATATCAACATTCGGAAATTCAATTGGAGAAAAGCCGCTCTCTTTTATGTAGCTGAAATAGGTGTCGTTAAACAGGTTTCTTACTACATCATTTTCAATCTGATCCTGATAACTTTTCCGGATCAGATCCTGGGGCGCTTTCCCTTTCCTGAAGCCGGGTATCACAGCGCGTTTTCGTATCTGTGCAAAAGCCTTGTCAATCTCAATCTGTACTTGCTCCAAAGGGATCTCGAAGTTAAGCTTCTTCTTGACACTACTGATGTTTTCGACATTTACCTGCATTCAAAGCCTCTCTTTCATCTGCATAATGGGTAATCCGGGAAAATGCCGGAATTTTTCAAAAGAAATTTTATATCACATAAATACCGGAAGATCAACCATCCCGGCTGAGCTACTTCTTCAAGGAACACCCGGTCACTTCTCCCCTGTCGTCATCAAGATTTCCAAACCACAGAGATGCGTATGAGCCATGGATACCGATTCCCATCGCCTTCCAGTTGCTGTTTCTCCAGATCCCCAGTTCATACATCAGATCTCCCGTAGAAGGGCTGCTCTCCCATTTGGCAAGCACTGTAGCCGGAATCACCGGCTTGAGATCTGACCCCTGGACAACAGTGTAGATATTTTCAAACCCCTCGGCAGGGTAGCCGGTTACCTCCCTGGGTTTACTCCACATCCCCTTTGAGTAGCGGTGGTCTGATGTATAACAGAGAGCCTGCCACTCCCCCCTCCCCTTCCCCATTGGAGACCAGCTGTGCAGAGTACACTGTTTCCCCCGGTCATCAGTTTTACCCAGGTGCGGAGTATGCAGTGAAAGATCTATTACATGCCACTTTGCCACTGCATGGAGTGAAGCTGTAACAGGCACGGCAGGAAGACCTCGCGCAGCACGCGCTCTGTTTATGAGCGCGGCAAGTTCAGCTTCTTCAGGGGAGAGGCAGGAGTCGAACATGCCGGCTCCGAGTTTAGCCCTGCCCCCAGGTATGGAGCGATCCGGAGTCCTGCCGGCGCAGGCAGCCAGAAGTAGCAGTATCAGCATGATTGACAGTAGTTTGATTTTCATGATGCACCTCTCGTTATTTTCTCAATAAAACTGCTCTCAATTCGCAGATTACACAAATATAACGCAGATGCGCCTGTTTATCATATCGTTTTTCATCGGGCAATCATAATCCGGGGGGAGCGCAGAGTCCAATACAGCTGTCATCTGAGGATTTTGTATCTCCCCATTCCGTATGATGCGCCTTTTCCTGCATGAAGCAGCTCTCCCAGCTTCAGAAAAGGGATAAACCCGGTCAGATCCCCTTTGTAGGTTGCCTCACCGATAAGACCCTGCAATCCGCTCCCCCAGTTTACCCATTCAAGCGCGGAAGAAGAGCATCTGATCTCTCTGCTCATGTCTGCAAGCCACTTGAAGTCGTGATCCAGTTCAACCCCGCCGTAATAGCTTGCAATTGAAGAGATTCTCCGGAAAAGCGAACCTGCGAGCGGTGCAAAAGGAATTTCACGGAGCGGGCTGCCAGCTGACATCAGCCGTAGCGGAGTGGAAAACAGCAGGGTTATGGAGGAGCTGATCCCTGTAGATGCTGACAGGAATTCGTCAAAACCTGCAACCGGAATAGCTGAGAGTTCAAGCTTGCCGGAGGAATCTCCAATAAATGAACGGGAAGAGTCAAGGGAGAGCGCTTCAATCTTTGAGAGTTTTACCCCTTTGACTGCAAAAATGGGATTATCCCCAAAAAGATGCAGCAGCGATTCAAGATATATCCTGACACTGGCTGTTGCCGCAGAGCCTGCCAAAAGCAGCTTGACCTCTACCCTGGATCCGGCTTTTGCCCCCCCCTGAAGAGGCAGGATATCAAAGAGAAAAGGGGTGGGTGGCTTTTGATGGCGACGCAAAAGGGATGGGTCGGTGCTCAGCTCCTGACCAAATGCCTGTCTGCATGGGCACTCTTTCCCGCCAAGGCACCCATCTTTACTGTCGTAACAGCCAACAGCCAGGCGAAAGGCAGAGGGGAATTGTTTTTTCAGTCCGAAGAGGTGATATGGCGAAGAGAGTTTGCGTGTAATCTCAAGGGTTACAACAAATTGAACCAGATAAGTATCCATGTCACTTCTTGTCTTTGGTCAGAAGCTGATACTCTTCAGGGGAGTTGATGTTTCTGAATGAGCCGAAATCAGGCGAAATATCCGCAATCACCTCTGGCGGTACAATTCGCGCACCCATGTCGGCCAGAAGGTCGATTAACTTCAGCCTGCCGGATTTGAGGGCCTCTTCAAGAGCCGGGAGCGACGCTCTTGAATAAAATGCGTGCAAAGGTTCCAGTCCGCTCTGGCTTTGCGGCACCAGCACAGGTTCGTCAGCCGCCATTGATGCAAGAGAGCGGACAAGATTTTCATCAATATATGGCATGTCGCACCCTGCCACAAAAATCCGTTCAGTAGGGCTGTTGACCAGGCCGGCATGAACGCCGGCCATGGAGCCGATGCCGGTAAATATATCCGGTACCTTGTTACAGGGGAGAAAAGTGTACTCTTGCGGGGTATTTGTCACAATCAGCACATTTTCAAAGAGGCGGACAAATTTGCGGTAGATTGCTTCAATGAGCGAAGTCCCGTCAAAAGGGAGCAGCGCCTTATTCTTCCCCATTCTGGTTGACCTGCCACCGGCCAGTATAACCCCTGTGACCCCTTTAATTCTGGGCAGAGGGATTGCCACTCTCTCCGGGTGGCTGTAGACAAGGAAGCGCCCACCACGGACATAACCTATCAGAGTGATTCCTGCATCATTGCAAAGCTGCACAGCCTTATCCGTTGGAGAGGTTCTGGATGCGATAACCCTGATCCCGAGCAGAGCAGCCTTGGTTGCCATTTCCGTTGAAACCCGGCCAGACGTCACAAGCATCATCCCTGCAAGATTGATCCCTTTTAAAAGCGCCTCACCGGCAATTCGATCAAGGGTGTTATGACGTCCAAGATCTTCAGCATAAAGAATAATGTCTGTTCCATTGCCGACTGCTGCCGAATGAATGCCGCCATGGGTGCGGTATTGGTCAGCACTTCGGGAAAGTTGATCCATCAGGGAAAAAATCTCATCTGGGGTGAAGCAGCTGCCATTAATGAAGGTTGGTAATTCAGCAGGGAGAGAAAATGTTATTCCGGTTCCGCAGCCGGACGTGAGAACAGGTTTCAGGCGTTGGGGGAGTTCCCCCTTTATAATTACATTGGCGATACCGTAATCGCTACAGACTGAAAGGAGTTCAATATCTTCGACCCTGCTGATAAACCCCTGGAGCCTCAAAAACCCGGCAACCAGATAACGGAGTTCGTGTGGTGATGATACCAGAGTCGCAAGCTCGCAGTCATTTACAATCAGGGAAAGAGGGAACTCCTGGACCACCTCCCCTTCGCTCTTCTCCAGCAGCCCTTTATGCCAGGTATGTATGGTAATCATCTATATTGCCTGAATTAACCCGGATTAGAGAAGCTGAAGACCACCGAGAACACCCGCTATCTTCTCCAGCTCCGCCAGATTCGTGCCTGTAAAATCCTCCCCCGCTTCCGGCAGGGACAATGCCTTGCGTGACACCTGAATAACTCCGACTGCAGATCCCTCTGAAAGGATCGGTACACTCATTATCTTTTGAACCGGAATCCGCTCGCTTTTTTCGGCAAGCATATGCTCAAAGATGAAGAGATGACGACTCATGGCAAAATAATTATCAAGAGTGGAGAGTTTTTCATTCGCTGTCTTTGCAACCAGTGAATTGATCGCATTCAGTGGAATGTGTCCCGCCTTGGCCATGCTCAGAGGCCACTGAAATGTTATTGCATGATTGCGGACATCAACCCTGAACAGACCTATTTCATGGGCGCGGACTCCGAAAAAGGCGGCCACCTCATCTGCTACGACTCTTAGCCTCTCGGCCTGGCCGGTCACATCTGCAAGGTTGACAGTGATATTTTCGACAAATTCATCAAATGCCATCTAACACCTCCATAGCTTCTTCTGTTTTCATGAAACAAGATAATAACGGGAAGAGAACTATTTATCAAGCTGTTAGGTTGCGAGATTTGCGCAATGCCTCTACCCGCTCGGTAACAGGGGGGTGCGAGTAGTAAAACCTCGCATAAAAAGGGTGCGGATGAAGATTCGAAAGGTTTTCGGCAGAGAGCTTTATCAGGGCTGATGCCAGTGATTCCGGGTCATTCGTAATCTCTGTTGCATAGCGGTCAGCTTCACGTTCATCCCTTCTTGAGAGCCATGCAGAGAGAGGAGAGAAGGGGAAGAGCAGTATGGAAGAGACAAACCCGAATATGACCAGTTTCCCTGCCAGTGATGTATCTGCGGGCATGCCGAGCAGCTCCGGAAGCGGTGGCCAGGAGAGCACCTTCCAGGTGATCCATGAACCTGCCAGGGCAAGCAGCTCTGCAACAATCAGCCGTTTCCGGATATGCCCCTTGTTCCAGTGCCCGATCTCATGCGCAAGAATGGCAACTATTTCTGCGTGAGACATCTGCTTTATCAGGGTATCGTAAAGAACGATCCTCTTGACTTTGCCGATCCCGGTGAAATAAGCGTTTGAATGCCTGCTTCGCCTTGAAGCGTCCATCTGCATTACTCGCCCGACCTTCAGCCCTGCCCGCGTCATCATCTTTTCTATATCGTCAGTCAGCCCCTCTTCAGTTATAGGCTCAAACTTGTTAAAGAGCGGCTCTATCAGGTAAGGGGAGATGAACATCATGAAGAGTGTAAAAATCGCCATAAAGCCCCAGAGGAAGAGCCACCAGTTTTGAGGACTCCAGCTTATCAGCCAGAAAGAAGCCCCAAGGAGAGCTGCCATCAAAACCGTGCCAATAGCCTGTGATTTGATGAAATCGACAATCCAGAGCCTGACAGTAGTGGTATTGAAACCGTAGCGCGCTTCAGTGACAAAAGTGCCGTAAAGTGAAAAAGGGAGAGCAAGGATGGTCTGGATCCAGGAGAGAAGCAGAAAAAAACAGATCCCCTGGAGGACAAAGGAGCCGCTGAGGGAGGTTATGAAACGGTCGTAAAGCGGGAGCAGACCTCCAAAGAGAAATATTACAAGCAAAAGGTTGTCAAAGAGCGATTCGTACAACCCGATACGGCTGCTTTCAAAGGTGTATGCCGAGGTTTTTGCCAGGGTTTCGTGAGAGATCGCCTCTTCAAATCCGGGGGGAATTTCCGAGCCATGTTTTTTCAGGTAGTCAAGGTTGATATGGCGGAGCCAGTAGGTAAAGGCGGTAATGAGCGCGAAAAGAATAAAAAGGGTCATCTGCATCGGGTTTTGATCCTTAAGGTAAATTTTATGAATGAAATTAGAAGGTTTCCAAACCTTAAGAAGCCCTGTTGTTGAGTGACATCACTATAACTTAAAAAGAATTACAGTCAATCCGATTACATGGCAGTTGTATCTCAAATTATAAGGTGAATTGGCAGCAGGCAGGAGTCTGCATCAGATCATCTTTATTTTTGCCCGGCAATTTACACGAGGCGCTCACTTTATTACAGGATAACTGTTAAAACTCCGGACTTCATCGGTATCCCGGCGCATCTTGGGACGAGTTGTCCGGTCGGCCGGGTGTCCAAGAGCAATTACCAGCGGCACCCGCTTCTCCTTCGGAATACCGAGTAGCTGTTTCACCCCGGTTTCATTGAACCACCCGATGATACAGCTGCCGAGCCCCTCATCTGCAGCTTGCAGGCAGAAATGCTCTGCTGCCATGCCTATATCCATCAGATAGTAGGGTTTATCCTTGACCAGAGCCCCCAGCCGGGGGAGCAGGGATGGTTTTTCTGCCACAACTGCCACCAGCACCGGAGCCGTAGTTGCAAAACGGTTCATGGCAATCCCCGCAAGCTCACCGGCTATGGCTTTGCAGAGTGACGGCTCGTCCACAACTACGAAAAACCAGGGCTGGCTGTTGCAGGCTGACGGGGCAAGCCGGGCCGCCTCCAGGCAGCGCCCTATCTGCTCCCGCTCCACCGGCTGGTTTGTATACCCCCGGTCGCTCTGGCGCTTTTTTGCAAGATCAAGAAATGACATGGGAGTTCCGATTAAATGCTTGCAATACGGCTGACTGAAAAGCAGTTCGACAAGCGTCCTGACCTTTAGCTTCATGGGGGATAAATTCGAGGCCAAAGATGGTTTTGTCCACGCCGTTCGGTTCGGCGATTATGACGATTTTGAAGTTGGTCATTGAAAAAAAGTATACCAGGTAGGAGAATAGCACAGCAAGTGGATAACGGATGACGATGCTTTCCACGCCGGTGGCCAAGAGACTCCGCGTGGTCATCAGACCCGAAAGCCCGGTCGCCAGGAGGATCAGGGTCATGTGAAGGCGCAAGGGGATGCGTTTTTTGAAGCGTTCGGTGAAGTTGATCTTGTGTTGATGCATGATCGTCAATCCTTGGCAATTGTGCGAATTCTGTCCAGGATGACTGGGATTCTCTGCTGGCTTGCCGGATCCGGCAGAAGATGCCCAGGAAGAGCTCCGAGGAAATCGTTGTTCGTGATGAATTCGTTGAAGTTTGAGGCAAGAAATCGCCGCACATCTTCGTGAGCACGTAATACTTCGGCGTTGATTTCCGCTCGGCCATCGATAAGAGAGATAATATCCTCCATATCGTGGCTGGCCATAAAGTCGCCATTGCCCCGGCCATGAAACGCCTCAATCTTCGTGGCCAGGAAGAAGGTCGCTGAGACGAGCCAGATCTGGATTCCTCCTGCAATCTCTCTGATGACGGCATGTTGCAAGGCAGGAAGATACCACTTATTACTGAAACCAAGAATTTTTTCGTCAGTTGGCATGATATCCACTGCGATCCCGCCGACCCGCCACCGGCAGAGCGGGGCATCCTCACCGGAATCTTCGGCGAAACCAAGGGAACGTAGCTCTTCTGCAAGCCGATAATAGTCGAGCATTGAGGTAACTTCCACGATAACATCCACATCCATTGTCGAGCGAACATCGGGTGCGGCGGCATCGGTAATGAGCAGTGCTGTTGCTGCTCCGCCGAGAAAAACAACATTATCACGCAACCGCCCCAAACGGCTGGCGACAAGTTCAATCATTGCCAGATTTGTCTGGAGTGAGGTCACCACTGCTTATCCAGTCGTGCAGTAAGTTCCTTGACGGCAAGTTCGCGTTCACGGGCGCGACCGTCGCGGATGGCGTCCACCAGGGTAAGAAGCTCGTAAAGGGCGCTGTCATTCGCCGCTGCCTTGGGAACCGATTTGTAGAGGGGAGAGAATTCGTAACCGCGCGTAGTCCCCTCCGAGTCGGCCCAAACTGGTGGAGGCTCGCTCGGTTGGACAATCAGTGTGTTCAGGGGCGGAGCGGCATAACTCGTGGGCATGCCGCGAGTGAGAGCCCTGCGGTCGGGGGGGTAGGCGTACTTGACGCCGTGAACGAGGAACTCCTTCAGTGCCTGAATGATCGGTAAATTGCGCTGGGAATCGAACAAGCGTGCGGCTGCGGCGCGTTTGATGCCGCTATGCACCTCTGACGGACTCATGACGAGTTCATATGCCAGGGAACTATACGACCATGGCCGGTTGCCGAGGGTGACGAGCTTGAGGAGGATGACAATGTCTTGCGGTTTGAGTATCATGGTCATATTCTATTCGCGAATCGCGAATAGGGCAAGAGTTTATTTTAATTTAGAGGTTTTTGACAACGGGTTCCTGCGCTGTGTCAGGTCAATTATCTGGCCGTTTTCAAATATGTAGCAAGGGGTTTTGGTTTTGCGGGCAAGGGCGTGGGCAGCCTTGGCAGCGCGTCTCAGGGCGGCGTCAACTCCAGCAAGAAATGGATCCATAGGCACTTTCGGCTTTGTGGGCATTCTATTTACTCTCTTTCTTA
>JANNRW010000162.1:0-1659 GCA_031401815.1 Geobacteraceae bacterium
GAAGACTTCCAGCTCGACATAATCATCGGGCAGGGGCCAAGCGCCAGAACCATCAAGCTGGATCTCCCCAAATTTACCCTGATAGGCGCAACCACACGCGCCGGGCTCCTCTCCTCGCCACTGCGTGATCGTTTCGGCGTCATCTCCAGGCTGGAGTTCTACACAGATGAAGAGCTTGCCTTCATTGTCAGGCGCTCGTCCAGGATACTCAATATCGCCATAAGCGATGACGCAGCTCTGGAACTGGCAAGACGGAGTCGAAGCACCCCGCGTATCGCCAACAGGCTGCTCCGACGTGTCCGCGACTTTGCCCAGATTCTTGGTGATGGCGTCATCTCCCTCAAGGTTGTACAGGAGTCTCTGACACTCCTCGAGGTTGATGGAATGGGCTTTGACAACATGGACAGAACAGTTCTCCTGACCATTATCGACAAGTTCGGCGGCGGCCCGGTAGGTCTTGACACACTGGCGGCAGCTATCTGCGAAGAGAGCGACTCCATAGAGGATGTAATCGAACCGTTTCTGATTCAGCAGGGGTTTCTCAACAGAACCCCCCGTGGCCGGGTAGCTACCAGGGCAGCCTATCTTCATTTTGGCAGGATACCCCCTGAAACACCACAGGGAGTGCTTTTCTAGTCATGCAGCTTGCTTTCGATTTTCCGATAAAGCCCCAATACAACTTCAGCAACTTCGTCATCTGCAGTGGTAATGAAACTGCTCTGGCCTTTGCCGAACGTCTCATGAATCCGGAGTCCGGAGAAAACCTCCTCTTTCTCCACGGCCCTCCAGGTTCAGGCAAAACCCACCTGTTAACAGCAATCAGCCTGGAAATTGCCAATAGCTCTCATCAAAACCCTCTGCCGCTCATCCCTGTTGAACTCCTCTCACCGGATAACCATCAGGATGCAATTGAATCGCTCCGCACTCACCCTGCCCTGCTTCTTGACAATCTCCACCTGCTTGCGGATGACAACAATCTCAGGATTGCACTCTGGCAGCTTTTCAACGACTTTTACGACAGTGGTCGCAAAATCGTTGCAACCGCGACTCTCCCTCCAAAGGAGCTTGACACCCTTGACGACCATCTGAAATCGCGTTTTTTGTGGGGACTTGTTGCAAAACTGGACATATCCGACGACAACTCCCGCCGGATGATAATGCAGAAACTTGCTGAAGACAGGCAGATTATCCTGCCTGTTGATGTGGCTGAATATCTCCTGGTTCACCTGCCGCGCGACACAAATGCTCTCACAGCAGCACTGGAGCAACTCCGCAGATTCTCCTTCACCTCCCAGCGCAAGATCTCGCTAAAGCTTGCAAGAGAAGTCCTACCTGCTGCAACCATCTTCTCAGCAAGGGAAGTTGACTGATTTTTTATGCCGCACTAAAGGCTGAAAACGGCGAAAACGGATTTCAGTTAACCGTCAACCCCAGATTCGGAGTCAATGTAGAGATACTCGCAAAACTCAGGTCAACCGGTGTGAATGAGGTGATAGTAAAGGCGCTTGCTGCGGGATTAACCCCGGAAAGGATCAGGGTAATTGTTGCATACTCCCCTGCCCCGACACCAGCTGCTACAGTGCTGGCAATAGTAAAGTCGAGCTTTGCCTTTACTGCTCCTGCTGCCGGAGTATACGTTACCGGCCCCATTGTACCTGC
>JANNRW010000163.1:0-8036 GCA_031401815.1 Geobacteraceae bacterium
TATCAAGAACTTCTTTGTCCTGGCACCAAACCTGACCATCTACAACAAGCTGATCGAGGATTTTTCCAATCCCCGTAGTCCCAAGTATGTTTTCCCCGGCATCGGTGATTATGTACACCGGCCACCGGGGATCATCACCGGCGACAACTACACTAACAGCAAGAATCTACCTCTCTTTGACGAATCCATCAGAATCAACGTCTTCAATATCTCCAAGATCAACGCCGAGACCAAGGGAGGTAAGCTCCCCCGTATCAAGCGGCTGTCAGAATATATTGGTCAATCCTATTTCGATCACCTTGCCAGTCTTGACGACCTGGTTATCCTGATGGATGAATCCCATCATTACCGCGCCGAACGGGGAATGCAGGTAATCAACGAGCTTAAACCGGTACTGGGAATCGAGTTGACCGCTACCCCCAAGATAGAGACGGGCGGGAGATCGATACCTTTCAAAAATGTGGTCTATCAGTATGGTCTGGGAGTTGCGATGGAGGACGGTTTTGTAAAAGAACCTGCCGTTGCTACCCGGAAGAACTTTAATCTGGATTCTTACAAAGACAATCAGGATGAGTTGGACAGAATCAAGCTGGAAGATGGTATCCGTATCCACGAAGACACCAAGATAGGTCTGGAGATATATGCCCGTGATGAGAAGTGCCGACTGGTGAAGCCGTTTGTTCTGGTTGTCACACGGGACACCGACCACGCCTCTAAAGTAAAGGCGTTGATCCAGTCAATCGCTTTTTTTGAAGGGAGATACAGCGACAAGGTAATGGAGATTCACTCCAACCAGCGGGGTGAGGAAAAGGAAGAGAACATCCAGCAGCTTCTTACTCTGGAGAACCCGGAGAACAAGATTGAGATCGTTATCCATGTCAATATGCTGAAGGAAGGGTGGGACGTTACCAACCTCTACACCATCATTCCGCTGCGTACATCGGCATCAGAAACCCTGACCGAGCAAACCATAGGTCGTGGGTTGCGTCTCCCCTACGGCAAGCGTACCGGCAATGACAAGGTGGATAAGCTGACCATCATTGCCCACGACAATTTCCAGCGGATCATCGAAGAGGCCAACAAGCCCGGCTCCATCATCAAGCAGAAGAACATCATCGAAATTGATCCTGCTACTTTTGAAGGAACAAAAGAGGTTGTTGTTGCCAAGAGTGCCTTTGAAGAGAAGGTTGAAGAAGAACAGAAAAAGATTGAGGCCATGCCGGAATCGGTGGAGAAGGTAAAGGCCGGTATCACCCTGGAAATCAGGAAAACGATCTATGCCACCATCCCCCAGGTCAACAACAAGGTTAAGAACGTAGCGGAGCTGAGTAATCAGGAGATCAAGGATATTGTTGTCGCCAAGGTGAAGGCGCAACTGCTTTCTTCACCGCAACAGGGCCTTTACGATGCCGATGTTGTCAAAGAGATCGAGGCAGTTTATCAGGCCACGGTGAATGAATTCATCCAGAACACCATCGAGATTCCCCGCATTGTAATTCAACCTACCGATGAGGTTGATTCCGGCTTCCATGATTTTGATCTGGACACTAAAAACCTCAACTACCCCCCTGTTGCCGAAGAAATCCTGATCCAGTATCTGAACCGCAAGGAGAATGCCCAGGAAACCCTGATCGGTAAGTACGGTATCAACGCCGACAAGCCGGAAAACCTGATCCTGAATGAGTTGATAAACTTCTCCGAGATTGACTATGACAGCCAGACGGAACTACTCCAGAAACTTGTTGGACAGGCAATAGCGAAGTTGAATAGCTACCTGGACGATGAGCAGTTCATCAATGTAGTCAAGTACAACAAACGGGAAATCGCCAATCTGATCTATTCACAGATGAGACCGCACTTTTACTGCAATACCAAGTCCTACGAAGAACCGATAGTAAAACCCTATACCGAGATCGAACGGCACAACCTGACCAAGATTCAGGCGGATAACATTCATCACTACACCGACACCATCACTCCGACCAACACCATCCCGCAGAAAGTCTTTTCAGGATTCAAGAAGGCATGTCATACCCTTTATAAGTTTGATGCCAAGGGAGAGAAGGACTTCGCCACCATCCTGGAGAACGATAAGGACGTTATCAAATGGCTCCGTCCGGCACCGAAACAGTTCCATATCTATTGGGATCATAACGCCCGAACCTACGAGCCGGATTTTGTCATAGAGTCGGGTAAAACCATCTACCTGACCGAGATAAAGGCAGATAACCAGATGACTACTGATGAGGTATTGGAGAAGGCAAAAGCCGCAGTTCAATACTGCAAACACGCCACGGATCACAACCTTCAAAACGGCGGGAAAGAATGGAAGTATCTGCTTATCCCTCATAGCGAGGTACAGTTGAATAGCAGTTTTGGGTATCTGGCGGGGAAACGTGCGTCTCTGGGCTAAATTTCAGCTATGACAAAATGCTGTATAAAGGCATCCCCATGCTCTTCGACACCCACTGCCATCTGGATCTGGAACCGCTTCGTTCTGAACTGCCAGAAGTGCTCCTACGCGCTGCTGATGCAGGGGTGGATCGATTTCTGATCCCCGGTATCAAACCCGGGTGGTGGCAAGGGATCAAGAGTCTGACTGCAATTGACAACAGGCTGCTGGCAGCCTTCGGAATTCATCCGCAACATGCGGATCTGGCTGACAAGGCCGCATTTGAGCTTCTGGAAAGCCATCTGAAATGCGCAACAGCAATCGGCGAAATCGGACTTGATTATACTTCCGGTTCTCCGTCCAGGGAGATTCAGCAGGGAGCATTCAGGAGCCAGCTTCGTATTGCGATTGATGCCAATTTGCCGGTACTTGTGCACTGTAGACAAGCTTTTGCCGATCTCCTCAGGATCATGAAGGATGAAAATGTTGCCAGAGTCGGCGGATTGATGCATGCCTTTTCCGGGAGCCCGGAAACAGCTCTTGAATGTATTCGGCTGGGGCTTTATATTTCGGTCTGCGGAACAGTCACGTATGATAATGCCGTCAGACCTCTGAAGGTGGTGCGGGAGATCCCCCTGAGCAGGCTTGTTCTTGAGACCGATGCGCCGGATCTTTCGCCACAGCCGTACAGGGGTCAGACAAATGAACCGGCATTTCTGATTGAGATTGCCAGAAAAGTTGCTGCAATCAAGGGGCTTTCACTTGAAGAGGTGGTTGAAGTGACAACCGGGAATGCCGCAGCCGCCTTGAATTTGGACTCTGGAATAGGCTCTTGATTAACTACGGACAGATGATTTTCTTCACAATACTGCTTGTTGCGGGGGCTCAGGAAATCTCTTCAAATTGAATCAACAACATTGCCCGTCACCTTGCTTTTTGGCAAGTTCAAACGTATACTCCTAAACACAAAATCAGAGAGCAATGAAGGCAAATCTGCAATGGATTTCAAAACCGTAACATTAAATCTGCTGTCCGCCTTTGAAAATGAAAGAGTCAGCTATGCCCTGATAGGAGGGTTTGCGGTCAGTTTGTGGGGATATCAACGGGCTACAGTTGATATGGATTTTCTGGTAAAGCGCGATGATATGAAAAAGGTGCGCCAGATAGTCGAAGAGCTGGGGTATCGTTGTATTCATGCAACAGACAATGTTACCCAGTTTGAATCCGAGGACAAATTAAAGGGCAAGCTGGACTTTCTGCATGCTTTTCGTCCAGCGTCACTATCAATGCTGGAGCGCGCTGCACACAAAAAAATCTTCGATGGTGATCAGACCATACCTGTTATTCTTCCTGAAGACCTGATCGGTCTGAAGATCCAGGCGATAAAAAACGACCCTTCACGTACGGCACTCGACATGACCGACATCGAGGCTTTGATGAGAATTTTCGGTGCAGTCCTTGATTGGAAGAGAATTGAAGAGTATTTTGACCTTTTCGGGATGCAGGAAGAAGCTGCAAAATTGAGGCAGAAATATGATGTCTAGCCTTCAGAATGAAGACACCATGCTTGTTGGCACTGATCCGGTCACCATTACAGAGGATTGCGAAAAGCTTCGGGAAAATTGCCGGGCTGATCTGCCTGACGCTGATGAGGTGATTGCGTTCCTCGACGGCTATAACTCCTTCATTAATCACGCCAGTCGTCCTTTTTCGCCGATACGGGAACTGAACATGTTGTTGTGAATCCATAACTTCTGGAGACAGTTTTTTATGCCTAGCTTTGAAGAAGTTCTTTATTTCGCAGGTCAGAGATAAGTGGCAGTTCCAGAGCATAAAGCAACCCATGCCCAGCTAAGGGCGGCAATCAGCAATGATTGCCGCCTTGTTTTTTGTCGCCACGGCTATGTTTACTGCAGGCAGCAAGGCAGAGGCTATCTAAGCGTCTCTGGGTAAAAGATTTAATAAGGTCAAGGAGATGTTGAATGAGCAGACTGCACAGATTTTCCCGCACTGAAATCCTTATCGGCGAAAACGGTCTGAGTCGCCTCAAGGGGGCTTCTGTTGTGATATTCGGCCTGGGCGGGGTTGGAAGCTACTCTGCCGAGGCGCTCTGCCGTGCCGGTGTTGGCAGGCTTCTCCTGGTCGATTTTGACGATATCTGCCTGACCAATGTAAACCGCCAGCTCCACGCTCTGGAAGGCACTATCGGCCGTTCCAAGGCAGAAACCATGGCAGAGCGTCTGCGCTTGATCAATCCGGACGCAGAGATAATTCCGCTCAAGGAGTTCTACTGCGCTGAACATAGTGCACAAATGCTGGATGGCAGGCTTGATTACGCAGTAGATGCCATTGATCACTTTACCAGCAAGATTCACCTGATAAAAAGCTGTCGTGACAGGGGTCTGCCGATAATCTCCAGCATGGGGGCAGCGATGAAGCTCGACCCTTCTCTGGTTCGGGTTGCCGACATTGCAGAAACAACCAGGTGCCGTATGGCCAGATCGGTGCGCAAGCTCCTCCGTAAGGAGGGGATCGAGACCGGGGTGAAGGTTGTCTACTCTCTGGAAGAGTTCCGCCAGCCGCTTGTAGATGGAGGGTGCAAAAGTGACTGTATCTGTCCCAACAAGGATGAACAGCAGTTTTCCTGCGAACACAGGCGTCAGGTGCTCGGCAGCATCTCTTATCTGCCTGCAATTTTCGGAATGACCATGGCCGGTGTTGTAATAAATGAGCTGCTTGCAGAAAAAATTTAGGAAGGCGGTTGAAGAGGGCTAAAAAGAGGGTAAACTTGTAAACAAAACACAAATCAGGGAGGGATCATTATGGGAAAGGAATATCTGCTTCAGGACGCGCTTAAACTTGCTATCAAGGGGGAGAAGGACAGTATCGATTTCTATCGCAAGGCTGCTTCGGTTGCTGTTAATGAGCGGGCCAAAAAAGTTTTTGAGCTGCTCGCCAATGAAGAGGTCGGACATCTGAAGTCGTTTTTCCAGCACTACAAAGGGGGAGATTTCGGAGATGTTGAAAGCTACATGAAAACACCGCCGGACACATCAAATCCAACATACAAGGCTCTTCTCAAGGCTGTTGGCGAAAGCACTTACGAGCGGCAGGCGCTGGAGATCGCCATGAAGGAAGAGAAGTCAGTGGTTGACCACTACACCGTTCTTGCAATAGATATCATCGATCCGCTGGTCAAGGGGGTTTTCGACCGGATTGTGAAAGAGACCCAGGGGCATTACGACATGATTGAAGATGAGTACATGCATCTGATGGGGATGGTTGACAAGACAGATCAGGATACTTTCGTCAGGGAGTAGGCCGGTTTTTCAAGATTGCATTAAAAAGGCCGGGGCAACCCGGCCTTTTTCTGTCCGGATTATAGTCAAAACCACTCTTCACGATTGCAGTCCTGACGGTTCACAAACCATCACCTCAATCTCTCCGAAGCGCCTGATAAATGAAGGTGTCGCTGAAGGAACAACCAGATAATTTCTGCCGTGTGGATAGTACCCGCGAAAAACCTGCATTGCTGCGGGATCAAAGGACGACTGATCCCATTTGCACTCTATGGCATCCACCTCGTCCCGGCGGCGCTCGATGATATAATCGATTTCGCGACCACTCTTGTCCCGCCAGTAGCGGACAACATTGTTCGGGAAATATGCCTGAAGTTGCTCAAGAACCAGATGCTCCCATAGGGGGCCCAGATCATCATGGCGCAGCGGATCCCACCCCCTGACATAACTGACAAAACCGGTGTCAAAGGCGTATGCCTTGGGCATCTTGATTATTTCGTTCTGGCCATTGCCGAAAAATGGGCGCACCAGGGTCATTGCATTGGTAATTTCCAGGGCTGCCAGGTGGCTTTCCACCGTGGGGCGAGTGATACCGAGGGCGCTGGCAGTTCTGGTTACTTCCAGCTGTCCACCACTCTGGCGTATAAGATACTCGAAGAGTGCATTGAAACGGTTCATGTCCCTGAAACCAAACAGGCGTTGAATATCGCGGGCGAAAAAAGAGTCGAGCCATTCCCTGTAAAAGGCAGGAGATTTTGATGTTGCCAGAAGCGCTGGCGGGAGTCCGCCGTGGAACAGACGCCGGGGAAGCCCGACTCCGAATGCTGCAAGTTCGTCCAAAAGAACAGGAAGGAGATGGATTGTTCGCTTGCGCCCGGTCAGAGTATCGCGGAACTTGGAACTGGCCGCCAGGGTGGATGATCCGGTGGCAAGGATGCGAATATGGGGGAAGAGGTCAGCGCCGATCTTCAAGAGCCGGGTAGGATCTTGAAGCTGGTGAATTTCATCAAACACTACTATCGGCTTGTTGCAGGAACTAAAGAACAGTTGCGGATCACGCACCATATCTGCCACGCTTGGGAGGTCGCAGTTTATATACAGGATGCGCTCCGACCCAAGACCTTCAGCCAGGGTGGTTTTGCCGCATCGGCGAACACCGCACAGCCATACGATAGGGGCTTCGCTCCACGCCTTTTCAATCCGTTCGAGCCAGAATGGCCGTAATATCATCAAGGTTTAACTCCATCAGTAAGGTTATATTGCAATCAAACTATACTTATAGTAGCACTATTTGTAAAGCATGATTACTGCCAGATTATTCACCTCAAAGCTGTCACCAGGATCCCCTGAGAGTTGACAATCGCACGGCAATTCGAGAATCCGTTCCGTTTGAGCCGGGAGAGGAGGAACGGTGCGGCAGCGTGCTGAGCCTCTTCAAACATGAGCTCAAGTGTGCCGTCCGGGCGAAGCAGGCTGTTCAGATCCGGGATTGCGGCAGAGAATGCAGCAGGTGGAATAACGGTCGTGCTTCCGTTTTCAGGGGGGAAGAAGAGCTGCTCGCCCCCTTTTGGAGGGGAGATGGAGTAGCGGATAAGCAGAAGAGTTGCGTAAAGTTTGTTGATGTTTGTCATGAGTCAAGCTTATCATGCCTTGCATGAGTAACCAATACCACTTTTTGGCTCCGATTTCGTTTCGACCGGACTTTTCCGGGGATGCAACTGCATCTGCTCTGGCAGATCTGTTAATCCCTGGCGATATAATGGACAGGGTGCTGGAGAGATACTGTCGACAGCTTGACGAGCGGTTCAGGGTTTTTGTGTCTACCAGCCCCGCTCCGCAGTGGGCGCCAGGTCTTCGTGTTACAGAAGAAATCAGGCTTCAGTATGAAATATACCTGCCGGTTTCGGAAATAAAAATAGCCATATCAGCGCTCTGCAAACGAGCCTCTCATTATAGCCCCTCTTTTGATTTGACCCCCATCTTCCCGGCTCTCTCCTGGCCGGATTTTCTGGAGCGGCTGCAACCGTTCAACTCTCCTTTCAATCCTGCCGCTCTGATAAAGCAGCTCTCTACCTGCGAAGAGTTGCGTCATCCCTTTCTTGCAACGCTCTTTATTCCGAAAAGATTCGGGGGGGGATTTTGTCGGTATCCGGTTCAGTCAGAATTTCTGTATGGCTGGCTTGGAGACCAAAAAGATAGGCTTGCCGGCAAGATCTCTGTACTGGATGTGTGATTTTTCAAGACCATTCCCCCACTTTTTGACCTGATTTTTCAGAAGCATTCCCCCACCCAATTTTCAAGAGCATTCCCCCACCCACGGCAGGATTCTCACCCGGCGCTCTGTA
>JANNRW010000164.1:0-6103 GCA_031401815.1 Geobacteraceae bacterium
ACGTTGGCTTCGCCCTTGATGTCCGGTATGAGCAGCTTCTTTTCCTTGAGCAGTGATGGTGTGATCCGGTCGATAGTCCGATACCATCTCTGAGGGTTCCGCCTGGCGCAGTTTCTCGCTAGGATTACGTCCTGCCTTGTCTCGAAATACCTTTTCAGCTTCGGAAAACTGTCGAGATCGACGACAGTGCCGTCGTCATTGAAGGGAATCACCACCCCCAGACCTTGCCATTTTACCGAGCCCGACACAATATCCTTTGTCGTTACCAATGGCAGTTTCCGATCCGGCTCAACGTCAAGCTCATCGAATCTGCCGATGTAAGCCTTGTCAGCACCGGTAGCAACACCAATCCCCACCTTGCAACCCACCTCCTCCAGCAGCGGAAACAGCGCCTCAAGTTTCCGCACAATGTTCAACTGATCCAGCGAATCGAGAATCCAAGGCTCGCTGCCACTGATGACGTTTCCCACCTCTATGACCGGAACAGGAGACTTACCATCTCCCCCGGCAAGTGCTGTGGCTAGCCGATCCAGCACTGCAGCCTCTACTTTTGGCCTATGAGCAATCCTGGTTTTTCCGCCTTTCTCCCGAGCAATGACGAAAATTGCCGGGTAGGCAGACACCTCACTTAGAAAGGCCTGAGTATCTACCATATCAACGTAATATTTAAGGTGATATCCCCTGGAAACCAGGGCTCTGAGCGGCCCGCCGTACTTGTTCTTCATCCAGCGGTCGGCGCAGATGAAGCCGAGGGGTGCGCCATCTTTTAGGAGTTTCAGACTTCTTTCGATAAATGGAATATATAGGTCGGCACGGTCATAGATGGTCTCGTAGCGGGAGCGGTACTCCGCCATCAGCCGCTCTGGAATCAGCTCCTGTCTGACATAGGGAGGATTGCCGACGACAAAGTCAAACCGGAAACGGATGTCGGCAAGAAGAAAGTCGTCATTTCTGAGCCAATCGCCGAGAAGAGAGCAGATTTGCTCAGCTTCGAAGCTGAATCGTAACAACAACTCCGTAAGTCGTCCAACTGCCTCCTCAGCGGCGGCAGGATCGATCTCAAACCCCATGATTGCGCTCCGTAAGTCGGGGACGGCAGTAGCAACTTTGTTCGTGCTTAGGTATGACGTGACAAGCCTTTCGACCGCCCGGACAAGAAAGTCACCGTTGCCGAAAGATGGTTCAAGAAGAGTGTATTGATGGAGGGGGCGGTCAGGAAGATACCCGACCAGGTTTAGAATGAAATCGACCGTTTCCAGACGGGTATATATAGCGCCACGCGCTCTCCCCGTGGGTATATTCGCTTGCGGATGAGTGCCGTGAGGATTCCAAAGGGCAAGTTGTTCAAATACGCTATTTTCGTACATTATCAACCAGTCTATTGAATTTTGGGTATCTTAGACGTGGCAAGGGTGATTTGCAAGCTTTCGCGCAGATTCGCCTTCTGTGTAATCACCTCCAGCCGGCATCTCCTGCTCCACCAGCTTTTCGCCTTTGACTGCTCTTCGAGGAACTTCCGGCGCTCGTATAGCTTATGGACGATTTCCGGTCGAGAAACTCTTCCTGCGCCCCTTAAGGGCGCTCTATTTTCGTGCTTTGATTCCGGGGGTTGCCGCTTCGCGGCCACCCCCGGCTAATTTCCATCTGCCCTTTCAGGGCAAAACATGTATGCGCCTTTTTACGCTTCTCGGCTTGGAAGGCCGGATGGATATTAGCCGGGGGTAAATCTGGAAGATTAACCCCCGGATCTTGATATTCCTGCGGGCTTACCCCCGGAATGGATGTCCCCCGTCTTTATGCTTCCCGCTCCAACCCAAGTTTATCCCAAAGAAACCCGAAATCGAACGGTTCCCCTCCCTGATCCCGGACACGGCGCGCCTCACCATGTTCGTAGGACTTGAGGAGTTCAATCACCGCCAGACGGCCATTTTTCGTTTTGAGCGCCTGCCGGGGGGTCTTGTTTCCCAATACCGGTATGATCTCCTCGGTCCAGTTGGCGTAAAAACTGGTCAGGTAGTTGTGGATCAGCTGAGCCGCTATCTCCGGCGGAATGTCCGCCTTCGGTGCGGTCGGAGCCGACTCTCTGGCCTTCTCGGAGCGAGGATCTTGCATCTCTCTGATCCGGTAATTAAGGGCTTTACCGGCCAGCTTCTCCAGCCACTGCCGCGCCTCGTCAGCCAGCTTCACAGTCCGGCAGAAGACCTCCAGTTTGTCGGCTCCCTTGGGATTAAGCCTGGCCCGCGACCGTCGCATCTCGCCTTCAAGCGGCGTAAAACGTACCCACCCCTCCTTCCGGTTCCCCTCGACATCGGCCTGCACGGCCAAAAGCGTTTCCAGTCCCTGCCAGTCATTAACCCGGTAATGGTCGGTGGTCAGCATGATCTGTTCGCCGGTGGAGGTATCCACCAGTGTGGGGATTGGACGCTTGACAATCAGCCCCTCCAGCCAATGTCTGGTTATATGGCAACTGACCACTTCCCGGGCCAGTTCCGAGTCCCATGCGACACCCTTCATCTCTCGGAGAATCTCATCCCGGCAGGCAATGGCAGCGTCACGGACAAACGTATAACCCGCGCCGGTCATGACAAAACCGTTGTCGCTCCGGACGAGACGAGTACCGAAAATATCCAGTCGAACCAGAGTACGCGACGCCGTCTTTTCGCTGACCCAGACGGGCGGCTCATCGGGTCGCAGGAGATCAGCCAGCTCCATCCCCTCGCCAGGGTTAACTTTCCGGACTTCATAAAGACTCAATGAGCGCTCTCCCAATCTCTTGATCCAATCCCTGCTCACAGGCGACAGTTGAGGACCGCCGGAACCAAGGAGCAGTTCCCGCGCCCGAGTCCTCTTCCCCTTCACTTCAAGAAAAGCGTCACAGATGAGCCATTCACAGGTGTTGATATGGACCATCTCCTGAAAATCAGGAGACAACTTGCTCATCAGATCCCGCTCATCCACTTCAAGCGCTCCGAAAAACTCGGCGTCGAGGGCCTCGGAAATCTGCTCATGGTAATGCTGCGACAGCCACTCAAGGGCTTGCGACACTGCCGAACCCTCTTCCCTGTGGCGCGTTGCGAGTTCATTTTCCTTCATCAGGCAGCATTTTTTGAATTTTCTGCCGCTGCCGCAAGGGCCTGGGTCGTTACGTACGATTTTATCCATGGGAAATTCCTTTTTCTTATGAAAATTGCAGTGGCAGCCCCGTAATCGCAATCGCTCTACCCCCGCGCCGCCTCAACTCCCATCCTTGCCGTAAACCCGACAAAGAAGCTCCTGATGCTGGTCAACTCCACGGTTCCCTCTTCCGGCGCCCCTCCAGGGCGCTTCTTTTTGTGTTTCTTGATTCCGGGGGTTGCCGCGTTGCGGCTACCCCCGGCTAATTTCTGTAGCCCCTTCAGGGCATAAATCTTGGATATTCCTGTGGGCTGACCCCCGGAAAGGATGCCTACAGCCTGATGAGATCTTCGTGAACTTCTTCATGCGGATTGATATGAATCATCACATCTCCGACATTCGGATAATGATCGAAAATCGCTTTTTTCACAGCTGTGGCGATTGCGTGGGACTCTTTGACAGTCATATCCGGATCCATCTCGAGTTTCAGATCGATTATCAGATACTGCCCGGAGCGGCGTCCACGAATCTCATGCACATGCTCGACACCCGAAACCCCTTCGGATAGACGGGTAATCGTCTCCAGCAGGCCATCATCAGGCAGGCCATCCATCAGATCATGAGCCGCCGAGCTGAATGTCTCCCAGCCTATGTGAAAGATAAACAGGGAGGTGATGGCAGCTGCTACCGGATCCATGATCGAAACGCCGAAAAAGGCTCCGGTCACCCCGACAAGCGTAGCTATGGAGGTAATCGCGTCTTTTCGATGATCTTTGGCAACGGCAAGCAGCGCCGGACTGGCCAGATGACCCCCTGTTTTCATAGTGAAACGGTAGAGCCGCTCCTTGATTATGATTGTCACAAGAGCCGCAGCTACGGCAACAAGCTGGGGTGGTTGATAACTGGCGGTTGTTATGGTAACTCCCGCCTTGTAGAGAATCCAGCCGCCCGTCGCAAATATTACCAGAGAGACTAATATGGCGGAAAGGCTCTCTGCGCGGCCATGGCCATAGGGGTGATCCTTGTCGAACGGCTTGCGTCCGATGTTGAGAGCGATCATGGTGGAGAGAATGGCGACAAAATCGCAGGCGCTCTCTATGCCGTCGGCGAAAACCGCCTCTGAATTGCCGAAATGTCCTGCAAGGAGCTTCACCCCCATAAGCAGTGCATTAATCCAGAAGCCGATTTTCATGATCCGGTCTGCTTCTCCGAATCGCTCTGCCCTCTCCATCAGATACTCCTTGCCTGGCGGATCCCTTTAAGCCGAAGCTGAAGCAGTTTTCTGCCATTCCACCCATTTATATCAGGTGTAAATGCAATATCAATCAGATCTCCGGTTTTTGCTTCACCGGCCATGCCAAACCCGATGGCTTCAAACTCCCTACCTCCCGAGACAACTCTCATTTTAAGATGCAGATCTTTCAATGTTCGAGCTTCGAGGACTTTTGCTCCTGCGAGCATGAAAACCGGTTCCGGATTCCCCATACCAAAAGGTCTTAGCCGCTCCAGCGAGTTTACCAGCTCAATTGAAATCTCTTCCGGCATCAGCTCTGAATCAATCGTCAGGAGAGGGATCATATCGTCATTGCAAAGTTTATGGGCGGCAACAGCTTTAAACTCCTCGGCAAAAGCAGGAATGTCAGCCTCGTTCACTGTCAGCCCGGCAGCCTGGCGATGCCCGCCAAATCTGACCAGACCACCTGATGCTGCTTTAATTGCTTCATAGAGATGAAATGCCGGAATGCTTCGTCCCGACCCTTTGCCAATTCCATCCTGAACCGCTATAAGGATGGTCGGACGGTGAAAGAGCTCAACAATCCTGGATGCAACTATACCAATGACACCCGGATGCCACTTTCGGGAAGAAAGTACTATCGAGCATCCGCTCTTTAACGACTCATCGCTGTTCACCATTGCCACAGCATCTGCAAGCATCTCTTTTTCTATCTGCTGCCGCTCCCTGTTGGCAGCATCAAGCTCGGTTGCAATTGAAGCAGCCACTTCCGGATCACAAGAGAGTAAAAGCTCTACCCCGCGTCTGGCATCATCAAGACGTCCGGCTGCGTTCAGCCTTGGTGCAAGCCTGAAACCTACAGCACCGGAGTTGACGTCACCCTCTACATCAGCAGCTTTTTTGAGAGCAATAACACCAATCCGCTCTGAAAAGCTCAACTCTTTCAGTCCGAAGGTGGCAATTATCCTGTTTTCACTCAGAAGCGGCACCAGATCGGCAATCGTACCAAGTGCAACCAGATCCAGATATCTGCGAAGATTCGGTTCCGGATTAAGATCGAATAGACCTTCAGCTCTCAGCAGGCTTCTTACTGCCATAACCAGCTTGAAGGCGAGTCCAACCCCGGCGAGCTGCCGAAAGGGGGAATTGCACCCCTTTTGCAGCGGATTTATTACTGCAAGAGCTTCAGGCAGCTCTTCACCGGGAGTATGGTGGTCTGTAATTATCAGATCAATCCCGAGCTTTTGGCAGTAACGAGCCTCCCTGATTGAAGTGATGCCGCAGTCAACGGTTATCAGCAGGGTTGCTCCAAGAGCAAGAGCTTCGTCAACCCCCTCTGTTGAGAGCCCATAACCATCTTCAAGTCTTAAAGGGATGACATGGCAGACAGCAATACCGACATCTCTGAAAAAACTCTCCAGCAGGGCGACCGATGTTATTCCGTCAACATCATAATCACCATGGATGCAGACTTTTTCGCCACTTCTCCTGGCTTTAACAACCCTTTCAGCAGCAGCAGACATCCCCTTGAGAAGAAACGGATCACTTACGCCTGCAAGTGACGGAGAGAGAAAAAGTGCCGCCTCCTCTGGTGAAGTTATGGCACGCTGGACAAGGAGCCTTGAGAGAATCGTCGGAGTTCCACTCTCCTGTAACCTGCCGGCTACAACCGGATCAAATTCATTTATGCGCCAGAGGCGCTCTGTTACCTGACTCATGCCAAAACCTCAAAAAAAAATCCCCGCTGTCAGCAGG
>JANNRW010000165.1:0-11925 GCA_031401815.1 Geobacteraceae bacterium
CATCCGCGGAGAAAGCCGTTTTTTCAGCTTTAAGGCTGATGGAACGGCTTTTTGTGGTTTTTGGGTGGGGAGAGTGGGGGGGCTGAGGGATTGTGCCATCTTGGGCGATCAAATGATTTTCCTGTCTAGCTCCTTTATTGATTAATAACGTTGACAATTTATTCACCTAGCCAGATAATCTAGACAGCTACGAGTAAAGGAGTAAATACATGCCGTCTACAGCTTGGCGTCTTCAGGACGCCAAAAATCAGTTCAGCAAGGTGGTTGAGGCAGCGCTCCACGGCGAACCACAACATGTTACCAGACGCGGACGTGAGGTGGTTGTGATTGTTGCCGCAGAGGAGTTTGATCGGCTGGAGAGATTCTCTCAGGCTGCAATGCCCGGATTTGCCGAGCATTTACTCGCTTTGCCGAAGGATGATGGTGACTTTGACAGGCTGCCGTATGTAAGCCGGGAGGTTGAGTTCTGATGTGGCTGCTGGATACCATGGTGATTTCGGAACTTCGCAAAAAATCTCCTGATGCTGGCGTGATTTCCTGGTTGACGTCAGTACCGCAAGAAAAGTTGTATCTCAGTGTGGCAACGCTCAGCGAGATTCAGCGTGGCATTGCTCAACAGAGAAGCAAAGATGATCTTTTTGCCGCACGGCTACAGCGTTGGCTGGATACGTTGAAGAAGAACTATGCTGATCGGATTCTGCCGATAACACCTGAGATAGCCTGCCAGTGGGGTGAGCTTACTGCCACTGTCGGCCATGACGGTGTCGATGTCATCATAGCTGCCACTGCCCTACAGCACAACTTCACGGTGGTGACTCGTAATGAACGACATTTCAGACTTTTTGGGGTTGTCGTTCATAATCCTTATTTGATGTAATCATTTCAGGAAGTAACTCTTAAAAAGAGCAGACCCTTTTTTTGTGCCATCTTAGGGTTGAATGGTTGCCGGGGGCAGGGCCATTTGCTGTTGTGGAGAGGAAGCCGTTTTTTTCAGCTAAAAAGCTGATGGAGCGGCTTTTTTGTGTTTTTTGGGGCGGGGAGGGGGCAGGGGCCTGTCATCTTGGTAGACCCCAAAGGTTCTCAGGCTTCATCAGTCTTGTGGGAAATGGGGAGTTGACCCTATCATCTTTCGCCGATAATGTTCGAGAATTTTCAAAAGTGCCCTACGGCAAAGAAGGTGTCAAATCATCCATATCGCAACTCAAAGCCAGCGACAGCCGTTTCAAGAGCGCAACCGATGGTTCACGTTTCCCTTTCTCGATCAGGGACAGGGCCGAGGTGGTGACGTTGCAGGCAGAGGCAAGGGTGGCGAGAGTAAGACCACGATATTCGCGCCAGACCTTGAGTGGATGCTCATCGGAAAGCAGCCGCTCGACAAGCGCATCGGGGAAAAGCTCTGCTTCTCCCGAAGTAATCTGCGACGTAGCGGCATCAAAGGCTTGGATATCCTCCAGCATTTCAGCGGACTCAAGCAGGTGCTCGAATTCATGGTAAGGGATAACGGCGTATTCCGGTATGCCGTCGTGTGAAATAATCTGTACGTTCATTTGTAGATGTCTCCTCTCGAGCCGGCATCAACCACCAGAATCAGCAGTTCGCTATCACTGATCCGACAGATAACCCGGTATTTGCCACAACGCAGCCGCCACCCTGCGCGCCCCTGTAGCGGTTTGAAGTCTCCTGTATAGGTGTACGGAGATTGGGCAATGACAAGCAGTTCTGCCCTGATCTTCGTGGCTGTTTCACGGGGCATCTTAAGCAACCCCTTTATAGCCTGTTTGTGGTAGTTGATGGTGTACATGGTCAAAATATAACTCATAGTCAACAATAATGCAATTGTTTGTAAACATAGCAATACGAGGTTAAGAAACAACAGATTCAGATGCTGGTTGAATATCATGAAATACCCGCCGGATAGTATTAGAATTATTGACAAAGCCAGCGTATTGATGCAACTAAATATGCAACTAAATAACACTTATTGTTCTGCGATGCCGGTTTTCCGATTAAATGCCTGTTATGCTGAAGGTTTCGCGCACCCTGCGCGAGTTGTCATTCCAATTCCAGATCAAGAGTGATATCAAGGCGGCGAGGATTGAGGCGACGAAGGCATACAACAGGTATGTTGAAGAGCTGAAGACGAGCCAACAAAGATAGCGCCTTGATATGGAATTGGAATCAGAGGGTTGAATGGTTGCCTCGGGTCGAGCCAATTGCTGTTCTGGAGAGGAAGCCGTTTTTTCAGCTTTTAAGGCTGATGGAGCGGCTTTTTGTGTTTTTGGGGCGGGAAGAGCGGGGGGAAGTAATATTTGGAATGTGCAGATGGGATACCGGGTGAGCACACAGTTGCGACTCAAGAACATTCTTTGGGAGTGGTCTATTAAGGGCTTCAATAGAAAAATAACAACCAGCGTCTAAGGGGTTCCCTTCATATTGCAGTTTACAAACGCTAAGAATTGTATATAGTTACCATATACTTTTCCGTATTGGAGTCCTTTCAATCATGGGAGCAAAGCAATCACAGGCTTCTTATTCGTACGATTTTGCTCAAATTGGAGAGAAGGTGCCCATGATTGAGTTTCTTGATTCACTCCATGTCAAGGAACGTGCTAAAGTATTTGCATACATGGAAAAACTGGTTGAATTGAAGAACGCCGAATTGCAGCCCAAAGAAAATCTTTCCAAACATCTGACAGAAGGTATTTTTGAAATGAGAGTGACCTTTGAAAGCAGAATCGCGAGAGTTCTTTACTTTTACGAAGTTGAGCGAAAGGTTATCTTTTCACACGGGTTTGTGAAAAAGAGTCAGAAAACGCCAGCTGCGGAGATTTCACGTGCATTGACAATCCGCAAAATGGTACAGGGAGCGTAACATGACCATAGCAAAAGACTATCTACGACAGCAGATGAACAATACTGAATTTCATCAGAGTTTTCTCAATGAGAAAGCTCGGCTTGATATTGAATATCAGCTTGAAGATCTGAAGCGTGATATTACCTGTAGCAAACCGGTTAAGGAATTGATCGGGAAAATAGACCGGATTGAGCAGTTTATTCAGGCGGCCTGAAACTTCTTGCTTATCTAAAATGAGATAATTAAGCAGCTAAGCTCTTCCCCCCCTCTCCTTCAGATCCGCCAGCAGAAGGAGCTTCTCGTTTCGTTTAGGGCAAGACAATGGCAGCGTTTGATAACCCGCCGGACAGCATTAGAATTATTGACAACGCCTGCGTATTGATGCATTAAAACAACACTTATTGTTCTGCGATGCCGGATTTCTTGATTAAATGCTTGTTATGATTAGAGGGGCGCTCTTTGCGCGTCTTTAAAGAGGATTGAATGGTTGCCGGGGGAAGTGAGACTTGCTGTTCTGGAGAGGAAGCCGTTTTTTCAGCTTTAATGCTGATGGAGCGGCTTTTTGTGTTTTAGGGGGTTGGAAGAGTGGGGATATAGTGCTTCTGTCATCTTGGTAGACCCCAAAGGCTCTCAGGCTTCATTAGACTTCTAGGAAATGGGGAGTTGACCCTATCATCTTTCTGATTTCCCCTTAAACTCTCAACGTCCCCTCCAGGACGTTGATTCTAATTGCTGCATACGTTAAAAGATGATAAATATTTGATTATTTTCCATTTGTTGAAAAAACAGGAGACCTCCATGTATAAAACAGTTGAGGCAACTTATCGAAATGGATATTTTTTTCCATCCGAGCCACTTCACGTTTCATCAACTGACCGTGTTTTGCTGACAATTATACCTGGTGGGAAGCAAGCACCAGTTTCAAACGTGCATTCCCTGCGTGGAGCTTTCAAGGGGAGGCTTAGCACTGTGAGCGAATTTATTGCCGCTAAAGCTCAAGAAAAAGAACTCGAAATATGAAGCGTCATGTTTTGGATGCCTGTGCGTTGCTTGCCTATTTCAATGATGAAGAGGGCGCGGCTGTTATTGAAGAGCTATTTACAAGCAACAAAGAGATCTTCATGTCGGTGGTTAATCTGTATGAGGTTTGCTATGATGCTGCCCGATCATCAGGAGATGAGCACGCCGTAATAGAAATTCTGGAAACGGTAAAGCAGCTTCCCATCGTGGTAGTGTGGGAAGTAAATGATGCGCTATTGCAGGCATCAGCTCACTTCAAGATACGCTACAAAATCTCACTTGCCGACTCGTTTGCACTTGGTTTAGCCGATGTTTTCGATGCAGTTATTGTCAGTGCCGATCACCATGAATTTGAACCGGTAGCGCAAGCTGGAGAGATTTCCGTTCTATGGTTCAGATAGTGTTTGAATCTGTTCGAATAAAGCGTCTGTAAAAAGACAGATGCTATTAAACGGAACTTGTTTTTGTGCTGGCAGAGGGGTGGGTTAAGTGACAACAGGTAAGGACAACCAGACAATTCTTGAACGCCGCTTTTCCGGGTTGATACCGGAGAGCGGCGTTTTTTTCAGGGGCTCTTAAAAAAGGCGAAAAAAGTGAAATATGGGAAGTAACCGGATTCCCCCTTGGCTATCAAATGAAAACAGAAGGATAGATTTGTGAAAATTCGTGGTATATTCTGGCTTGAATCAATTGTTGAAAAACTGGAACAGAAGCACTCTGTCGTGCAACAAGAAGTGGTTGAACTTTTTGCCTCGTCACCTCATTATAGATACGTAGAGAAAGGGCACCAGGCGGGTGAAAATGTCTATGCTGCGCTTGGCAGAACAGAATCAGGACGTTATCTTATCGTCTTTTTTGTCTTGAAAACAACGCGAAAGGCGCTTGTCATCTCGGCGCGGGATATGACTGCCAATGAGAGGAAACGATATGAAGCGAGTTAAAAGCACTGTTTCAAAAGAATCGTCCTATCTGGAAATGGGGGAATACTGGGATAAGCACGATCTGGCTGATAACTGGGAAAGTACGGAAAAAGTAGATTTCGAGTTCATTGCTGAACCACAGGTAACCTATTTTGCTGTTGAACGGAATCTTTCGGATAAATTACGCCGTATTGCGTTATCTCAAGGCATTTCCGCAGATACGATGCTGAATATGTGGATACAGGAAAAGATGCTGACGTCAGGGCGATAGCAATAAGCGGAACTTGTTATTGTGCTGGCAGAGGGGTGGGTAAAGTGACAACAGGAGAGGACAACCAGACAATTCATGAACGCCGCTTTTCGAGTAGATGCCGGGGAGCGGCGTTTTTTGTTCAGGGGTTCTTAATGCCTCATGTCGAGGGCCGGCCCCTTATTCTGCTTAGTTCGTGCGTCCCCCCTGGGGGCTTCTCTCAAATAGCAAGATCGCAAGCCTGACCCCATTGGTTGCTGGAGAGGAAGCCGTTTTTTCAGCTTTAGGGCTGATGGAGCGGTTTTTGTGTTTGTTGGGTGGGAGAGTGGGAAAATGGGGCTTGCGCAGATGGGAAAGCAGGAAATTGATTCAAAAGATATACCCCTGCTTGATGGGTGTGACTTTATCTGCGTTCATTCAGGACAAGCTCTAGGTGTTTTTCGCGATAAACAAGCCATTACAGCGCCTGCTGTCAATAGTAACAAGCGGGTTTGGGAGCAGAAACGAAAGTTAGTTTATTAGTGAATGTCCCCTAAAGGGCGTGACAAAAACGGGGTGTTGGTGTAATAATGTCAACGATCTAACTCAAAACATCAGCCTATACAAACAACAGAAGGAGTTGGAATATGTTAGCAGATATTGAAGCATTTGAATCGGAAGCATTAACATTGCCGACTGCGCAACGTGCAGTTCTGGTGCAACACCTTCTTGCCAGCCTTGACGATGTTGATGAACAGGAAAACGAAAGATTGTGGCTGGATGAGGCGCAGCGGCGATATAGCGCTTACAAGGCAGGTTCGCTGTCATCGCGTGATGCATTTGAAGCCATTGCCGAAATGCGCGGGCAGTTGTGATAAGAACAGTACGCTTGCTACTTCCTGCTGAGCAGGAGATGTTTGACGCCGCTCGTTACTATGAATTGCAGGCTCCGGGGCTTGGACAAGATTTTCTTGATAAGGTTGTGATAGCGCTTAATGACCTTTTGACCTCACCTGGACGATGGCCAGTTGTATGTGATGATATCCGGCGTAGATTGATCAGGCGCTTTCCTTATTCACTTCTCTATCGGGTTGACCCGGACGAAATAGTCATTTTGGCAGTGATGCACCAAAAACGGCACCCATCATATTGGTTGGCAAGAAAGCGGTTAAAATCAGAATAGTTTTCACGCGACAAAAGTAGATGCGGATAACAGAAAATATTTAAATGCTTGAAAGGCTTGAAAACTGATAAGAATCCCCGCCGGAGAGCGGCCAAAAGAGTATTAGAATCAGACAAAGCCAGCGTATTGATGCATTAGAAAAACACTTATAGTTCTGCGATGCCGGTTTTCTGATTACGTGTCTGTTATGCAAGAGGGGTCGCGCATCATGCGCGAATTCAAGAGGGTTGAATGGTTGCCGAGAGTAGCGCCATTTGCTGTTGTAGAGAGGAAGCCGTTTTTTCAGCTTTAAGGCTGATGGAGCGGCTTTATCTGTTTTTTGGTATTGGTGAGTGGGGAGATGGTGCTTGCGCCATCTTGGTACACCCAAAGATTCTCCAACTTCATGAGTCTTTTAGGAAATGGGGAGTCTACCCCTATCAAGAAATCAGTCGTGAAGAAGAATGCCCGGAGTGTATATGTTTACGCGCGGTTTGAAGCATTTCAAGGAGGCATTAAGGCTTCGGAACTACATTGTCACTGTTCATGCCATAGAGGAAATGGATGACGACGGTTTTACAATTTTTGATGTAGAGCACTGTATTTTGCATGGTGAAATTTCCGAACGGCAGAAAGAGCATAAAACAGCAGAGTGGAAATTCTTGGTGCATGGTGTTACATTTCAGCAAAGAGGCTCTTTGTTGTTGCAAAAACAACGGTTACGGGCAAGATGGTCATTATAACGGTGTATGCAGCATGAGACAGGGAGGTTGGTTATGATATGTGATCTGTGCGGACAGGACGGAGTAACCGTCAAGCAGGTTACCAGAAGCTTCGGGAGTAAAAAGGATCTTCTTATTATTGAAGATATCCCGGCTTTGTGGTGTCCGGTTTGCGGGGAATCCTACATGGCAGCTGAGACGCTTCATGAGATTGAGCGGATCAAGTTGCATCGGCACAGTTTCGCCGTAAAACGTCCGGTTGAGGTGACGGTTTTTGCCTGATATTCAGGTTTAACGTTATATATGTCCCCCAAGGAGTCCCCCGCAGATCGATTGATGCAACTTGGGGGGCAGAAGCAGCGGCGGATTGATGCATACGAAGCCGGAGAATTACGGTCTGTTTCTCTGGAGCCGGATAGGGAAAGAATCAATTCCAGATCATATTGGAGGAACCATGGAATACCAAATAGAAACTGAAAAAGAAATTGACGGTCGCTGGATAGCAGAAATATCCGGTTTGCCAGGGGTCTTGGCTTATGGTGCAACTGAGGAAGAAGCCATGATGCACGCAGAGGCTTTGGCGCTCCGCGTTATTGCCGAGCGGCTGGAAACGCATGAGTGTCGTCCAATGCCGATAAACATTTCGCTTGCTTACGCATGAGCGAATGGCCTTCGTCAAAAGCCCGGCGCGTCCTGGCAGCCTTAATCGACATTGGCTGGCAAATCAAGCGGCAGAGCGGGTCTCACAAGACCTTGTCTCGTCAAGGGTTCCCTGATTTTGTTTATGCATTTCATGATAATGAGGAGATTGGCCCCCGAATGCTTGCAAGAATTGCGAAACATACTGGCTTGAAAGCTACAGACCTTTGATAGCGGGTGTGTCGAAGTGCCGCAGTATAAGATAATGCCTCTCGTTGCGTCGTCGCGTCGTTGCGTGAGACATTCTTTGTGATTACCCCTTCTCTGGCACCAACAGTTCTTTAAAATTCCGGCCAGATCTCAATCCATGCAGGACCTGTCCGAAGCAGTTGCAGATGTGAAGAAAATTTCTCTTTTCAACGATCGCTGGATCAAGCTCGCCTGCGCGTTTCCGGTCAGCCCGACAGTTCCAAAGCCGCGTGGAATCAACGGCGCCGATTGGATAAGGATCGACCGGACAACCTACGATGCTTGTCTCGATCCCAATGATTACCGGCCCAGGGAGGCACGATGACACCGCTAGAAACATCAATAATTACGATACCCGCCCCGAGCTGAACCAATTGCAGGAGGGTCTATGTTTTGCACAGGAAAGGTTGGATTGGTTTGGTTGATTTCAATATTTATATTCATTTGTTCCTCTTTTGATAAATCAGCCGCCAGTGAGCTTCAACAACTGATCAGAGAGAAATCGTCTTCAACTGCTGGAATGACAGCCAATGATCCGTCGTTGGAAACGCCATCGGTCAAGAAAATTCCTCCGTCAAGAAAAGATGAACGTCGTGGTAAATCATCTGCAAAAAAGACTGCCACTGAAGATAACAATGGTGCGACATTAGGCGAAAAAATGCGCAAGCATCTTGCAGGCGGTGCAGTTACAGAAAAACCGTCCGGCAAGATGAATGCTCGCATCGCTGTATCGCTGCAAGCACTGGAAGAGATGAAAGGCAAGGTTCGAAATCCTAGAGGGTTTCGTTATAGTGTGTCTTCAATAGGTACTCCGGATATGATCACGGCGGATGACCTGACAGACGCTGTACCTTCAATTGAGAAAAAAACAACTGCGAAATCGACTGCTGATGATCATGACCATAGACCTCGCGAGTTTCTCAGAAACAATCGGGAAGCTTTGAGGCTAGTTGACCCTGATGCAGAATTGGCTCATGGCAAAACCACTACCGATGAATTGGGCATTACACGTTACCGTTACCACCAGCAGTATAGGGGGATAACAGTCTGGGGGCGGGAAGTTTCGGTTTATGAAAACAGCTCCAAAGCAATAACTTTATTCAGGGGCAATTATTTGCCGACGTCACAGATTGAAGAGATTTCGCCGATAATAACTTCGGCTGATGCAATCATGAAAGTTGTAACTTCCCTCGGCTTGCAAACCCAGACCTTGATCAGGCAGGAAGCTATGCTTGTAATCTGGCATGATGAACAGAGTCGTACCGATTATCTGGCATGGCACGTAGAAGTTGCTGCCGACAGTGACATATACTGGCACTATTTTGTTGATGCCAAAGATGGCAGCATCAGAAATCGTTATTCCGGAATTATGCAAGGGAGCGCAGTTCCCTCTTCAGGAGTCGATCTGAAGGGGGTCACCAGAAATTTCACCTCATGGCAGCAAAGTACAGGCCTCTATTATATGATAGATGTAACGCGCCCTATCAATGATGGGGCGATTACTTCGGTACAGTATAAAGGAGATATCTGGGTTAAAAACCTGCAGACTGGAAGCATGTCCAGTTCAACATCCGCCACCAGCGGCTGGAGCCCGGCGGCGGTCTCTTTGATCAGCAACATATATACTGTGCTGGATTACTTCAAGAACACCCATGGGCTGACTGGTTACAGCAGTACACAGCAAAACATTCAGGCTAATGTCAACGGTTCTGCAACATCATCAGGATTCCCGAACAACGCCTTTTTTAACGGTGCAGACTTCAGTATAAATTTCGGCCTTGGCGATGGAACTAATTATACCAATCTTGCCAGTGGACTTGATGTTGTAGCTCATGAATTTGCCCATGGCGTTGTCACGTCTACCGCTAATTTAACATATCAATACCAGAGCGGAGCAATGAATGAGTCGTTTGCTGACTTTTTTGCAGCCATGGTGGATCGGGACGACTGGATAATCGGCGAAGACATCTATCTGAAAAATGGCGGAGTCATGCGTGACATGCGTAATCCGCATAACAGCAGCGACTGGCAACCGGCTATGATGAGTGAATATATAAACACCGCATCAGACAATGGGGGAGTGCATAAAAACTCCGGCATCCCTAACCGGGCTGTCTGGCTGGTCGCCGAAGGACTGACGCTGGAAGGTAGCGGTATCAGTATCGGCAAGGTAAAAACCGAGAAAATCTGGTATCGGGCTCTCACAACCTATATGCACTCCAATGACCGTTTTCTGGAAGCACGTAAGGCATTTATCCAGGCGGCTCTCGACCTGTATGGTGACAGTGCGGAGACAGCAGCGGTAAGAGCAGCCTGGGATGCAGTCGGAGTTTTTGATGCCATGACCGGACAAGCATCAACCAACAGCCCGACGGCTACTGACCCTCTGCCCGGCACAGACTTCCTGGTAACTGTTTATAGTGGCAGTATTTATCTTGAATCTGCATCTGGATGGGTCGGGCCACTAAATACAGTTTCTGCTCGCAATGCACGTCCTGCTCTGGTCGTAGGAGCTACAGAAAGCTACATTTTTTACATAGATAGCATCAATTATGATTTGCGGGCAATCAGCCTTTTGAGCGAGGTGGATTTTGTTTTTGATGACTCTCAATATTACTGGAGTCTTGCCATTCCACAAAGTGCCGGGAAAATAGCCTATACAACGCGTGCTATAGAACCATATATTTACATTGCTGATTATCAATCGTTGACGGAAATTCCGTACCTTCTTGCATTCCTGACTGATAATGGCACATCGGTTGGAAGTATAGAGTATGCTGATGTAATGAGTTTCGACTTTACTGGGCAAAAATTGGTGTTCGATGCAAAGAGCATCGTATCTACACCGGGGCTACCGGATTATACCAACTGGACAATCGGTATACTTGACCTTGAGGCAGGTAGTATTACACCGCCGCTCCCGCCGCAACCGCAGGGGGTTGATATTGGTAATCCGGTATTTGCAAGCAATAACAACTATGTCATTGCATTTGATTACAACGACACTACAAGCAATGAAAATGCGATTATCTCGTACAATTTGACGGCAAGTAATTCCGATGGATTAGCTTTAATTGCTTATAGCGGCTCGACCGATCCATTTTATATCTGGCAACCACATTTTAATGGCAGTGACAATGCCATCATCTTTAAATATATGCCGTTATTCGGCAACAGCTCCATCAGATCGATCCCGGTTGTAAAGATTGAAAGCAGCTGGGGTGGAAACCAGAACGCGATGTCGTTATTTTCAAGCAGCCTAGGTTCGTACCCGACTCTATTCAGAAATTCGGAGCGGATAATTAATGCCCGGCTTGCCGTATCACCGACATCCATTGACTTCGGTACAGTGATAGCTAGGTCTACGGCAAAGAAATCATTTACTATTCAAAACACCGGTAATATCGATCTAAACCTGAAGGAGATGCTGCTGACCGGCTCCGGATTCACCCATACCGGCACACTTGGTTTGTTACCTCGCAACAGCTCGATGACTGTGGAAGTTCTTTTTCAGGCATCTTCAACGTCTGGGACAAAAAGTGGAACATTGAAAATTGTCAGCAATGCTGGAGCGCCATACGACAATATTACGGTTCAATTTAACGCTATCGTACCTGAGCCGGTCAACGGAAGCTGCGGCGCAAGCTCCGGCCAGAGCTTTACCACCGCCCCGGCCACCGGCCTCTGCTCCCCGGACGTTACAGCAACTCTTACCACCACCGCAAACGGCTGGAGCTGGAGTTGCCCCGGCAGTAACGGCGGCAACCCAGCCAGTTGCAGCGCAACCCTGACTACCGGTGGGAGTTGTGGCCCTCGCCACTGGACTATGCCCAGCGCCTCTCCGACCATCATGAACCTGTACGGTAACCTCTCTATCAATGGTCGGCCAGCCGGAAACTGTGATGAAATAGCAGCCTATGATACAACCGGAACCGTCATAGGTGTCTACTACGTTGACAGCAGCGGTACCTATGGCGACATGGTGATCAACGGCGACTCCACCCTGACCTCAGGAGTGGACGAAGGTGCAACAGTCGGTGAAAAGCTGTCTATTCGGGTCTGGGATGGCCAGACTATGACAGAGTACGCGGCACCCAAGGCGATACCCAGAACTCCGACCCAGAGCATAC